>JAHDCE010000193.1 GCA_020630045.1 Saprospiraceae bacterium
CAAAAAGACCCGAAAAGCATATTCCCTGATTATTTATGGCCGGGTACTTAATTCAATACAAAGTAAGAGAGACTTTTTATTATAGGAATATAATTCTAGACCCCTACCTTCTCCGGATACAAGGGGAATTGCTTCATGTATTCGTGAATTTCTCCTTTCACATTTTCGACAACTGCTTCATTCCCTTTTTGGGAAATGATGCTGTCTATCCATTTGACCGTTTGAATACAATCCTCTTCTTTGAACCCACGGCTGGTAATCGCCGCGGTTCCCAATCTGATACCTGAAGTAACGAACGGAGATTGCGTATCGAAAGGCACCATATTTTTATTGACGGTTAATTCCGCTGCCACCAATGCTTGTTCGGCCTCCTTGCCGGTAATGTCTTTATTCCTAAGATCGATTAACATCAAGTGGTTGTCAGTTCCTTTTGAAATGATATCATAGCCCCTTTCAACCAAAGCCCCTGCCATAGCTTGAGCATTTTTGATGACTTGTTCACCATAAGTTTTGAATTCAGGCTGTAAGGCTTCGCCGAATGCTACAGCCTTCGCTGCGATGACATGTTCTAATGGTCCTCCTTGCATTCCTGGAAAAACACCGGAATTCAAAATGGCGGACATCTTAATATCATTGCCCTTCTTGGTTTTGCGTCCCCAAGGGTTGGCGAAGTTTTGACCCATCATGATGATTCCCCCCCTAGGACCTCGAAGGGTTTTGTGTGTCGTGGAAGTTACGATATGACAATGAGGCATCGGATCATTGAGCAACTTGGCTGCAATAAGACCGGCCGGATGTGCGATATCCGCCAAAAGCAATGCACCGACTTTATCCGCGATTTCCCGGAAACGGGCATAATCCCAATCTCGAGAATATGCCGAAGCGCCACAAATGATAAGCTTCGGTCGTTCTTTCAAGGCAGTCGCTTCGACCTTATCCATATCTATGAGACCGGTGTCCTTCTCGACTCCATAAAATGTCGGTCGATAAACTTTTCCGGAATAGTTGACCGGAGAACCGTGTGACAGGTGACCACCGTGCGACAAATCGAATCCCAAAATGGTATCGCCCGGTTGTAAACAAGCCAAAAATACCGCTGCATTGGCTTGAGCGCCGGAATGTGGTTGTACATTGGCATAAGCCGCACCGAACAGTTCTTTTAGCCGATCAATGGCGAGTTGTTCGACTTGATCCACAATTTCGCATCCACCGTAGTACCTTTTGCCGGGGTAACCCTCGGCGTACTTATTGGTCAAACAACTCCCCATCGCTTGAATCACATCGGCGCTGGTGAAGTTTTCGGAAGCGATCAACTCTATTCCTTGGCGTTGTCTTTGGAGTTCCTGATTGATTAAATCAAATACGAGTTGGTCTGCCATTTTAATTATTTTAGGATGCAAAAATAGACATTATTACGAATTGTTTTTATGAGAGCTAGAATTAGAGATTTTATTCTCAATTGATGAATGCACGGAATCTGGTAGCCGTAGCTACCATGATGAGTACATGAAGAAGAGTGAGGATGAAATATCAATTATAGCCATACAATCTAATTCGTAATAATGTCTAATATATAATGCCGCCCTAGAATTTTATTCCAAGGCGACATTATTTTATCGCGATTAGGTGTGTTTATATTTTTATCCGTCCTATTGCCCGGTCATCAGGCTCATTTTGAACGGTGTCAACTCTTTATTTTCATCTTGAAAAATCATCATATACATCCCTGCCTTCTCAATAAGCCCGGGTACTTCTAATGTGTGATTACCTCGTCTCATGTCTAACTTTTGTGAAGTCCAAAGCAATCTCCCATTCATATCCACCCACATCAGATGTCCTCTAAACTCCTCATTCAATTCTAAGTGAAGAACTTCGCCTTTGGATATATTACTAGGAAAAACAGAAATAACGGGGCCATCGGAATTGCGAGAACGCAAGACAATGACCGGACTGTATTCGAAGGTACCATCCAGGTCCACCATTTTCAATCTATAATAATTGGTCGGAGCGGAATCATAATCGAAATAAGAAAAATGCAATGTCTCGGCAGATTCAGCGACGGAATTTAAGATTTTTACGGTTCTATATCCCCCTTCATAATATGATGATCGCTCCACTTCGAAATGGGAAAACTCGGATTGAGAAGCCGTTGCCCATCCCAAATGGTTTCCTTTTTCAAAGGAGCGACCTTTGAAATATATCAATTCCACAGGTAAAACAACCCTTTCATCACCGTTAATGGTAATATCGGACTCAACAGTCCCACATGTTCCGCCTACCGATGCACTAGTGCTTGCTCCAATTCCCAAAGTCGCTTGGGAATTATGAGGAAGAGTGATGAAAAAAGTTTCTCCAAAATCGGAAAGACAATGCCATCCGGCAGTAATCTTTGTACTCCCCGGCGGATCGTAAGTCCACGAAACATTGGTATCTGAGACTCCGTCATTATTGGAGTCATAATCCAATGAGAATGTAACTGTTTTAGGCGATGGGGAACTTCCCACCTCGACACAAATATCCACTTCGACATCAATGGTGAGTCCATTGTCGGCAATCAGGCTGATTTCGGCGTTAGAATCTTCAATACAATCGGCACTGGCCGACAGACAACAACAGCACACTAGCATAGTGCTTATAAATGCATACACTGTTCCTGTCCAGGAAATACTCTCTCTCATGACTTTTAAATTTAGGTGTGTAAAAAATCCGATAAAACGTCATGCAATCCAAGTCACTGGAACAACAATGATTTCATCTATAAGTCAATGTTTTGATTCCTGGTCGCAACATTTTTTAAACTTAATTCAAAATGCATTCCTGAATTTGAGAAAACACTTTTTACAATGTCAATCCCGTGACGGAAAGCAAATACTTATTACAAAAAACAAACAAGCATAAACCAGCTAATAACAAGGATTTACCCAAAACAACTACAAAAAACAAATAGACAGTCCTATCAAATTACAAATCACCTAATTACACCATTTTCATACACTGTATTTAATTTTCATACAAATGATTTTTTCATTTCCTTATCTTTCGGGCATGTTTCGATACTTGTTCAGAAGATTGTCCTATGGAATTGGGGTAATGATAGCGGTTGTCCTATTGGTCACTACCATCATCTATTCCGCCAAGGTGGATCCCGCTTCATTGACATTCGGACAACGGGCCGACACCGGCTCAATGGAGGCCAAGCGACTGGAATATGGTCTGGACAAACCCTTACTATTGCAACAATGGGACTATTTGAATGACATATCTCCACTAGGAGCCGTTTACCGATCACAAGTCGACAAGTATTCGGGTGTACACTTATTTTCCTTGGGCAATCGGGCATTATTGATAAAAGCCCCTTACTTAAGAACCTCATATCAAACCGGAGAACAGGTATCCACTATATTGCTAAAAAAAATTCCTAGGACGGCGGCATTGGCATTGGGAGCGATTCTAGTCGGAGCCATTATCGGTATATTTTTCGGAGTCATCGCTTCTTTATTCAAGGACAGTATCTTGGATCGGTTCATCGTAACCTTATCGGTAGTCGGCTTCTCACTTCCCAGTTATGTGATGGCGATGATACTGGCCATCGTATTCGCCTATCTTCTCGGAGAATATACCGGTCTGAATATTACCGGTGGATTGACGACATTAGACGATGAAGGGAATGAAGTTTTTGTATGGAAAAATTTAATCCTTCCTGTTTTGGCCCTAGGTATCCGACCTATCGGAATATTCACACAATTGACGAGAAGCGCCATGTTGGATGTCTTGAACCAAGATTATATCCGAACCGCCAAAGCCAAAGGATTACCAGCCTCCAAAGTATTGTTCAAACATGCTTTGAGAAATGCTCTTAACCCAGTATCCACTTCAATCACGGGTTGGTTCGCCTCATTGTTGGCAGGAGCTTTTTTTGTAGAAAATGTATTTTCCTATGATGGTTTAGGGTTAGAGACCATTAAGGCGTTGGATACCTACGACATTCCTGTAGTATTGGGTGTCGTATTATTCCTCGCCTTGGTATTTATTATCGTAAATATTATTTCGGACTTGATTTATGCTTGGCTAGATCCGAGGGTGAGGGTTAGTTAGGGATTGAGATAAATGATTGATAAGTCATTTGAATTTTAAAGGAATGAATTTTAAAAACAAAAAAATCATATTGGCATCCAAATCTCCGAGAAGAAGTCAATTATTGCGACAAGCGGGAATCCCTTTTGAAATAAAAACAAAAGAAGTAGAAGAAATTTATCCGGACAACATGAATGTGGATGAAGTCCCCGAATATTTAGCATTGAAAAAGGCCCGTGCCGCTCGTTCGTTCATCACTGACGACGAAATCATAATTGCAGCAGATAGTGTTGTCATACTTGATGATGTCATTTATGGAAAACCGAAGGACGAAGCTGATGCTGCTAGGATTCTTAGCAAATTATCGGGCAACAAACATCGGGTCATAACCGGGGTTTGCTTAATGAATCGGGATAAAGAAAAAACTTTCTCGGGCGTTTCCCACGTCTATTTCAATCAGTTGACCGAAGAAGAAATCCGATATTATATTCGACAATACCAACCTTTCGACAAGGCGGGAGCATATGCCATACAAGAATGGATCGGGCTTTGTAAAATCAATCGCATAGAAGGCACATACGCCAATATCATGGGACTTCCCGTGGATATGGTTTATCGCGAGCTCTCCAATTTTTAGGTGTCGCCTTCCGGCGAAATTTCTCCAAGTATTTTTTTATTTAATATAAATTCCTTAAGTTAGTTGTCCACGAAACTGAATGGATAGTCGCTACATTTAATTGCAATATCCGAGGAGAGTTCGCTTTCCTTTCAGAACAGAACAGATTTGAAGAACATTGTTGATTATTTGAAATCCGCCTTCTCGGTGGACTGTGTCATATTTGGGTTTGATGAAGCTGAAGGGCTTCAGGTATTGTTATTCCGCAGAGATGAACCTCCGGCGGAAGGAGAAATCGCATTACCCGGAGACTTGGTGGAACCGGATGAAGACTTAGAGTCTTCCGCTTCTCGAATATTAACACTCATTACAGGTATAGATCATTTATTCCTACAACAAGTACGGACATTCGGCCAAGTAGACAGACATCCGCAAGGACGGGTGCTTACCATCGCTTATTATGCCCTGATCAATGTGGCTGACTATCCGATTACGACCACTAAGGAAGTAGAATGGTATTGCATTAAGAAGGCACTAGAAATGGATTTGCCTTTTGACCACCATCAAATATTAAAAGCCTCGTTTTCATTATTGAAAAACAATGTGAAAACAGCGCCTATCGGCTTCGAGCTACTTCCGGAAAAATTCACGCTTTCGCAGTTACAATTGTTGTATGAATCCATTTTAGAAAAACCTTTGGACAAGCGGAATTTCAGAAAAAAAATCACAGGCATGGGTTATCTCATCCCCTTGGATGAAAAACAAACCGGAGTGGCGCATAGACCGGCGAGGTTGTACAAATTCAATGAAGCTAAATATCGGAAAATATTGGAGCAAGGGGCTTTGGGATTGGAAATATAGAAACCTAATTATCCTAGGTCAATGGAGATTATCATCAATGGCACCACGCCAAACAAGGGATATGTTCATCAGTAGAAACCACTATGGCGTTTTGCTCATATTTCTTTCCTAATCGTAGTGCATCTTCCAGTGAAATCCCCAATACAAAAAAGCTCTCTTCAGCGGGCCAGCCATCTCCTTGTCCCAATGCATCAAAACAGGTCCATGAAGCAACATTTAAATCCTCTCTTAATTCAATATTGCGTTTTTTATTTTCTTCCTTCGGCAATGGTTTTGACAGGGGATTCCATGCTGTAATAAATACCCAGTCATCCACTTGATATTGGATTAGTATTTCTTGTAATCGAATATTCTCAACACCGATACGAATATCTAATTCCAATATCGGAACCGAATATTTGGTATTGAAATAAGCCGAAACCAATTCATGTTGAATCGACTCAGGAACCGGATGGGCGGGATGCGTCAGCATGCTCTGTTTGTTTAGAACCTTTTGTCTGATTCTTAAATGGTTGTCTGTATACGACTTCTTCTACAGGAGAGAATGAATTATACACCCACCTCATAATACCACTGGCGAAAGGAGCTCTGTGCTGTAAATAAAAGAACATCGGATAAGGCGTCGCTCCTACGGAGCTTTTAATTTCAAGGGCCGTCCTTGCAAAGTCAATATGATGGGCCTTTTTATCAATACTCAGTCTAATAATATCATATAGGATATTCAGATAAGCTTGATAGTCCCTATTGTAAGAAGCGTCCAGCCCTAGAAAGTGAGCGTGAGCCTCGCCTCCTCTATTCATGACTGTGAAAAATGCGATGAGTTTGCCTTCCAAAAAATAACCGACCAAATCGAATTCTTCGGGAAAGACGCGTTTTAATTCGGCGAAGTATTCAATATTCAAGGAGACCAGGTTGAAATCCACTGAATCCTTGACCATGCAATACAATTCATGCAATCGCTCCTTGTGGGCCAAAATCCGATCGTGGGTAAAATTCACACGTTCGATATCCTTACCCTTTTTGAAAGCCCGTTTGGCACGGACCCGATATTTTGAGGTCATTGCCGCCAAATAATCATCAAAAGAATTCCATTCTTCGGGAACATCCATCACCATGACAGGTTCTGCGGAAAATTTGACGAAGTTGAACTCCTCCAATTGTTGGTAATGTTCTTCCAATTCTTCCGGGTAATCTTTGAAGAATTTCATGCAAATATGAACGCCTTTATCTTTTTGGATAAATGGAATTGCGGCACTGATTACCCTACGGGTCAAATCGACCTTTCGGCTTTTATCCTGAATATCTAAAGAAACACCGAAGTCTCCGGACAGTAACAAATTACCACAAACCAATGCTTTGGCTCTAATCAATTTGAGAAAGCTCTTTTTGAAAAAACGCTTAACAGCGTTGCCTTCTTCGCGGATTTTTAGGATGCGTTCACCCTTGACATCCATCAATTGGCACCAAAGGCGGCCGATGGTGCTGTTGCCTTGGTAAACATTAAGATAAATTTGGCAAGTATTTCCGGAAGGAAAACGATCCAAGATTCCATAATACTTATTATCGAAAAAGAAGTTGTTTTCCGCTTCTTTCAATTGCCCTAATCCATCCGCACTATAATGGATACTGAATCGGAATTCAGAGTTTTCCATTTCATATTGACCGGGATGTTCGGTTGAAGGGTACGCGACATGTTCTTGGTTTCCCAATGTGCAAGGCATGATGTTTCTGTTACTGAATGAGAAAAAGAGACTTTAATACACTGTAAACAAAATAATATTAAATTTTGAAAACATCTTTCGTCCTGACTCCG
>JAHDCE010000194.1 GCA_020630045.1 Saprospiraceae bacterium
GGAGTATTGAAATACGGTTTGCAATGAATCATACACGGCAGCAATCCGCAAACTGTTTGTTGTAGCATATATAAAGCTCCTTACGATTTGGCACAAAAACAATATCAAAAACAATATCTTGACATACATCGGCGATTGTCGGAAGGTATTCCATGATTGTTTTATACCAATCCCAAATCGATTCGGGGATTTTTTTACGTCATCATTGTCTAGTAATTGGTTGGAAGTATCCACTAAGAATAATTTAATATTGTTTTAGCCTACATCATTCCACAAGAACCAACTCCCCATGTTCGATTCCGAACAACCCGAACCCTCCTGGAATATTGGAATACACAATTATCGGTTCAGCAAACGGGTTTTCCAAGGCATCTTGGTATCTGGCCATGCTTTCAAGGTACAAGAATTTTTCAGGAGTTATTTTGGACACTCTTAAATAAAGATCATGAAAATCAGGATTGTAAAAATGATTCGACACATTGACAGATAGAGCGATTGTTTTTCCATTAAATGATTCATCCGAAAAAATGAGTCCTTCGCCATTCGGAGTCCGGCCAAGAATCGGATTTTCCGAGAAGGTGAACAATGGTACAAAATTTCCGGACGAATGATACTTAATATATCCTTGAGCAAAGTAAAATTCCGTTTCTCCTATATCATTATCCTCCAATACAAAATCAATGATATCATAATTCGTATCATTGAATAAATCATATAAATCTAACGCTCGGTAATTAGGCTCCTTTACACTAGGAGCAGTTGGCATTCGTTGTGTAATGAAATGCTCCGTACCATCATTTTCTTTTACCCGCAATTCGTATTCTCCCAATCCGTCGATTACATAATTGGTTTCGGATAAATATACTTGATCTCCCTCTGAATATATGAAATCCGAAACCCAAGAGCCGTCCTTCCATATACTTATTTCGACGTCTCCAATTTGTTGCGGTTCTTCATTGTCCAATATACCAACACTTTTCCCTACATATGCCTTTGTCAATCCATGGAGGTTACTCGTATTACAATGTACGACAAGACTTGAATCATGCTTTGGAACTTCGATTTCAATCGCAGTTTCACAAGCGAAAAATGTCATTAAAAAAATGAAAAAGAGAGCGATTTTTTTCATAGGCTTAACTTCAATAGTAAATTCTCTCCATCATCATTTAATAAATATCATCTCCCTATTCTCAAGGCCAAATATTCCATATCCTCCGGGAATATTCGAATAAATCGTTACCGGCTCGGCGAACGGATTATCCAAGGCGTCCAAATAGCGGGACATACTTCTCAAGTATAAATATCGATCGGCTGTCATTTTCGAAACCTTCAAATACAAATCGTGAAACTCCGGTTCGTAATAATAATTCTCCACCTTGATGGAAAAACGAACCGCATTACCATTGAAGGAAGCATCTGAAAAAATAAGCCCTACGGACTCGGGTGTCCGCTCCATGACCGGATTTTCCGAAAACGTCCAAATCGGATAAAATTCACGATCCGGTGATTTGTTTCGAATATAGCCGTGAACAAAGTAGTATTCCTCTTCGCCCGTGTCTTCATCTTCCAATACGAAATCAATAATGTCATAATCCGTACCCGAAAACAAATCATATAAATCCACCGCATCATATTCCACTTCACCCACTAGTGGCGGGGTGGGTAAATATTGTTCTACGACATGTTCCGTCCCATCGGTTTCCCTGACCCTTAATTCATATTTACCGAATGCTGAAAAAACCAAAGGGGCTTCGGAAATATAACTTTTCCGGGCTTCTCCGTAAATGAAATTGGAAGCGAAAACACCATCCCTCCAAACCGTGACTTCGGCATCCGAAATTTGTTCCGGGTTACCATTGTCCAGTATACCCAGACTCTTGCCCACATAAACATCACTCCGCAATGTTTCGTCATTGGGTGTGCAATGAATCACGATAGCAGGCTCATGAACCGGTATATCAATTTCCACTACGGTTTCACAAGCGGTGAAAGTGATTAATATTGCAATAAAAAAGTAATACTTATTTACCATTCCAATATAGTTTCATGGACTTGCTCGATGGAAAATATACCAAAACCATTTTCAATATTACTATGTACCGTCACCGGCTCAGCAAAAGGATTATCATCGGATTGATTGTAATCCCGATATGATTTCGCATACAAATAACGATCCCTACTAATACTTTTTAGTCGTAATGTAGCAGTAGCTTCCGGATGTTCATTGTACATACGCAATTGCTCAATGTCCGGCAATCCGATGATATAAGTCGCCACTGATCCATCCGCATGCAAATCGGAAGCAATCAAAACTTCTTTCTTTGGCCCCCTTACCATTCTCGGGTCAACAATCGTCATTCTTTCACGGTGAGTATTACCAAATCCGTCATCAATGATAAAATCCAGCGCATAAAAATTTTCTTCACCCAAAGGATCGGTGAAAGTAATTTCATATTGATCTACGTCTTGTTCATATTCCACATCATAACTCTCTCCGACGAATCTAAGATCATCTATTCCCACTTTCGTGGGAACGACCGCATTCGCATAAGCTGTCGGATAATCCGGGTGACTAATTTCAATACGAAACTCATCTCCCGGCACATCTTCCAAATTATATATCGCACTATATTCTCCTACTTCACCAGTGGTTAATAGCGGAACGGCTACTCCTCCGTTTTTCGCCAAATCTGCGGATGCATTGTTCAACAAACCCGGATCACCTGTATTCAAATACCCCGAACTATATCCCAGTTGTAGAGGAAGTTCCGAATCTCCTACTACCCAATAAGCATATGCCACCATACGCGGCTCATGCGGTTCCACATCAATTTCAACCGTAGTTTCACAACTTAGTATTGAAATAAGAATCCAACAAAAAACGATATACTTTTTCATGTTCATCGAGGTTAAAACTTAAATGAATAAGTGAAATAAGGAATCACCGGAAACAGGCTCACTTGTTTGAATTTATTATCGCCCTCCGAGTAATAAATAAAATAAGGGTTCTTACGACTATAAGCATTGTAAGCGCCTAAAGAGAAGGTTCGTTCGTATCGTTTTTTCTGCTTGGTAAAATCAACGCCAAAATCCAAACGATGATAAGCCGCCATTCGATAATTGTTTTTGGAACCGGGCACCTCCACCGTGTTTCCACTGTTGAATCCCGTACCGTCTCCATTGGGATTAAATGCGATATAGCGCGCTTCATTCAAAGTAATCGAATTGCCCGTTCCATAGACCCAAGAACCGGAGACAGAGATTTTATCATTGAAGCGATGGACGACGACCAAGCTCAAATCATGCCGACGGTCATACTTAAACGGATACTCTTCACCACTATTGATTTCAGGAAAAATGCGATTGTTCCAAGATAATGTATAGCCTAGCCAACCGGTGGTTTTCCCTTTCTTTTTCTGTACGAAAAACTCGACGCCGTAGGCTTCACCGTCTCCTTGTGTAACCTTGGTCTGCCAATCGTTGAAATCAAAGAAACTGGCACCTTCTTTATAGGAAACCAAGTTGGTCATTTTCTTGTAGTACCCTTCGATACTCACCTCGAAATCGGAGCCGAATGTTTTGGCTACCCCCAAGGCCGCTTGCCAAGAACGTTGGGGTTTAATTTGGTCGGTCGTCGGCACCCAAAGGTCCGTCGGCAATCCGACACCTTCATTGGTCAGTAAATTGATGTACTGTGCCATCATGCTAAAAGAACCTTTGAGCGCATATCGTTGTGGCAATAAATAACGCATTCCGACACGGGGTTGTAATGAAAAATAAGATTCTCCGTTCACTAGGAAGGCGGAGCCGTGCAGCCCGACGTTCGCACTGAAATTTTCTCCGATTCTCATATCGTCTTCTACATACAAAGTCATTTCCCAAGCCCGTGTGTCCGTCGTTCCGATAAGGGTGTCAAAATCGAAATCGGTTTCGTCTCCCAAGTCCAATTGCAAAACACCGGGACTAAATGTATGATGGGTAGCGCTCGTCCCGAATCGAATATAATGATCCGGAGAAGGCACGAAATCAAAATCGATTTTACCTCCGAAGTCCTCTATCCCTGAAAAATATTTGAATGCGAATCGTTCGACCTCGCCATCATATCGCTCTTCCGTTTCAGTAGAAGTTTCAAAGCGGTAACGGCTATAAGTCAAAGTCGTATTGGCGAATAATTTATTGCTGATCATATAATTCCAACGAAGGGCGGAGGTAATGTTGCCCCACTTCAACCGACTGTCTTGAATGTATTCGTCATCCTCATTGATTTTAATATAAAAAACATCTTGCCCCGCATAAGCACTGGCATACAAACGGTGCTTGTCATTGAATTTGTGATTGACCTTGGCATTCACATCATAGAAATAATAACCCGGCAATTCGTCTTCCAACTGCCGTTTGAGAAACGGTCTCGCCAACAAGTCGATATACGTCCTCCTTCCGGAAATGAGGAAAGAGGTTTTGTCTTTGACGATCGGCCCTTCCAAGGTCAGCTTGGAGGCGATTAATCCGATGGAGCCTTCACCGTGAAACTCCTTGGAATTCCCTTCCTTCATATTGATTTCCATAACGGACGACAAACGTCCTCCGAACCTAGCCGGAAATCCGCCCTTGGTCAAGGTGACATTGTTGATGGCATCGGCATTGAACACCGAAAAGAAACCGAACAGGTGACTCACGTTATATACCGGCACACCATCCAGTAAGATGAGGTTTTGGTCGGGGCTTCCTCCTCGAACATACAGGCCGCTTGTTCCTTCACCACCGGATTGTATACCGGGTAATAGTTGCATAGCTTTGAGTACGTCCACCTCACCGAGCAAGGCGGGTATCTGTTTGATTTGTTCTATCGGGACTTCCACTTTACTCATTTGAGTTTCGTCCTCGATGTTGGGTTCGACTTCGTCGGCAACAACCACGACTTCCGACAAGGTCGCTTCATCTTCCAACTTAATATTGAGGGTGATGTCCTTATCTAGATAAATGGCGAAACTTTGGGTCGCATATCCGATATAAGAAAAAGACAAACGGACGGTATCATTTCCCGGAAGGGTCATGGAATAAAAGCCGTACAAATTACTGACTGTCCCAGAAGCGGAAGCGTCATCGAATACATTCGCTTCGATGAGCATTTCACCGGAAGAAGCATCTTCTATGTATCCGCTAATGGTAAATTTGTCTTGGGCGTTGAGCGCCGTCCCGACTAGAACGAGAGACAGCAAAAGGAGCAGGTTGTATTTCATATCCGGTATTCGGTTTACATTACTAACTTCAAAGATAGGGAATATGCTGTGGGTGCATTCGAATTTAACGCTTAATCAGATTTGGTCGATTGTCCTTACCTTGTGAACATGAACCGATGGCTCAATCGATTGGCGGCACTAATTTTCGGAAAAAATTCGGACCGGGAAACGGGACGGTTCGCTTTGTCCGGTTCGATGGGCAACGCCTTGGTTCAATTCGGCTCTATGGCATTGGTCTTCGGTATCAATATTCTCATCGCACGTATCGGAGGCAAAGAAGCCTATGGTACTTTTTCGCAAGTCTTCAATTGGATCTTCGTATTATTCATCATCTCGGCATTCGGGTCAGATACCTTATTGAATCGTGAAGTGCCGGCCATGCGCGCTAAAAATGACGACGCAGGTATTTTTTCCATATTAAGATTCACGCATTCCGGCGTTTTGCTTATTTCAATATTAGTTGTCGGAATATTCGCATTCTTGGTCAACGTCCCTGATATTCCCGGCCTAAAAAACAATGCTCGTTATTTCAATATTTCCTTGATTTGTATTCCCTTGGCGGCTTTCACATTCATGCACCAAGCATTTTTGCGGAGTATCAAAAAAGTAGTCTGGGGACAAACCGCCGAAAAGCTCGCTAAACCCATCGGATTGGGACTAGGCATAATGGGCATTTATTTATTGGCCGACCCTACCCTTCCGGAAAGTTATATTTATGCGAATGTATTCGCATTTTCCGTTGCGTTCCTATATTCCTTATTCTTATTTTTTCGTTTTCGAAAAACGATTCCTAAAATATTTCCCGGAAGGGAAAAAAGGAAAAATGAATGGATGCGACGCTCCTTGTGGTTCACCTCCGCCGCCTTACTATATGTATTGACCACTCGACTGGACATTTTATTCATAGGGTCGTTAATTGACAACACTGCGGTCGGATATTACAATGTGGCATTAAAATTCGCGGATCTCACGATATTGCCTTCTTTTATTATTAGCCAATCCATCGCCCCTTTGTTTTCGGAGTTACATAGCCAGGGAAAAAAGAAAGAGTTGCAACAACTTTTCACAAGGAGTTCAAGACTTATTTTCGGGCTGACCTTAATCATATTTATAGGTTTTATTTTCCTAGGAGAATTTTGTCTGGGATTATACGGAGAACCTTTTAAAGAAGGATACGAAACCTTATTGATTCTCAGCGGATCAAGACTACTGTATTCCATCATCGGCCCCATAGGTTTATTGATGCTTCTCATCGGAGAAGAACGTGCCATGAATATCGGTTTCCTTATTCAAATACTACTAATGACCGTAGGCCTATATTTATTAATCCCCTTATGGGGAATGGAAGGGGCGGCCTTGATCAATGGCACGGGTTTCGTATTGTTACAAGGAGCTATGGCGATACGATTATTTTATTCTAAAGGATACAAAGGAACCGTTTTCTAAAAACAACATGAAATGGAAAAATATTTAATTTACATTCCAATATTACTTTATGTCATTTCCTTATTCTCCAATGCATATCGACCGGGAGTCAAAGGGTTTTATTGCCTTTTATTCGGATGGATGGGATTGATCTCATTCAAATGGAATTATGGACTGCCATGGTTAGCTAATATTTTAATAATTATCGCATATAGTCCTTGGCTAAATGACCTTTGGGCACTAATTCTTTCTTCCTTAGCCGTTGCATTTTCCTTACTCGCACTCAGTGTCAAAAAAGTCCCGAAAGACGAGGCCGGCAATTACATGGATGTAAAACCGGGAATCGGTTTGTTCGTTTGGATCGGGGCATTGGTCAGTGTGCTGATACAATCCATCATGTCTGTTGTATAAGTATATTAGATGTTATCACGAAAAATTGAGTATAGCCAAACCGTTATTTTGAAAATCCACTTCGTTATACTCGAAACTAAGTGGAGTGGAAGAAATTTGACAAAGTCATTTTTTTCTTTGGCGATTTGAAAAGCGCAGGCATAGCCGTAGCTATGCTGAGCATTTTCAAAGAAGTGAAAGAGGAAAAGGACAAGTCAAAAAATTGCAAACCACTTAATTTCGAGTATATTCCCCTTAAACGTAGCTAAGGCTATGCTTTGCGGCGAATGCCTCCTTGATTC
>JAHDCE010000195.1 GCA_020630045.1 Saprospiraceae bacterium
ATTGTGATAAGAATCGTCTGAATTCTCTGTTCCAATAGTCGTCCATTCCGGCACATTCGGAGGAAAGGAAAGTCTTTCATATTCTCTGTCCAAATCGGAATTTACACTGTTGTAAATAATGTGATTGGAAGCATTCCATTTTTCTCCTAAGTCTGAATTAAAGTTTAATCCACCCAACCCGGAAATCCGTTCTCCTCTTACATTCCCTTGACCTGCCAAAAAATCACCGGACAATTGAATGGTTCCTCCTTGCCCTGACATCATGGCTCCTATGCCACCCATAAAATTGATATACTCCTGGATACTAAAACCTTGTTGATTGAGGTTGTTACTTCTTCCGATAAACGACAATTGGGTTTTACTATTAAATCGATTTAAATTGGCATCCGCCAAATATCTTTTATCGGGGCCGCCACCCAATTCCGCTTTTCCAAAATAACCTTGTTTATAATCTTCTTTCAATTCTAAATTGATGGTCTTTTCTTTCTTACCGTTCGTAACTCCTGCAAATTTTGCAGCTTCTGTCAAATCATCATAAACTTGTACTTTTTCGACCGCTTTTGAAGGTAGATTTTTAGCAGCAACAGAGGGGTCTTTTCCAAAAAACTCTTTTCCGTCTACCAATAATTTCTCCACCTTTTTCCCTTGGGCTTTTATCGTTCCGTCAGCCTCCACTTCAACACCCGGCAAACGCCTCAAAAGGTCTTCCACTACATCATTGTCGTCTTGATGAAAAGCAGAAGCAGAATACTGTATGGTGTCTTTTTTTATTACAATAGGAATCCTATCCGCCATGACCACGACTTCCTCTAGCATCGCGTTTCCTTCCCTCATGACAATCGTGGGAATTTTCAATTCTTGATCTGTGGTTTCGTCTATTTTCAGATATTCGATATGATTCAAATATCCCATATAGGTAACTTGGATAAAATATTCTCCTTCTCCGACATCCGGGATTTCAAATGCTCCACTAACAGAGGTAAGAGAAAATCCAACCAAACTCGAATCGGATTGCATGGTCAACATCACACTGGCCCCAATCATCGGCTCTGAAAGCGAATCCGTAACCATGCCTTTAATTGTCACCGGCTCTCCTGCCGACATGCGCCCAAAGGCACATATCAACAAGAAGATTACGGTCAGGTTTTTCATTTGAATATTCATCTTAGTATTGGTTTTAAATCGTTTATTTCTAATTAAAATTTCGGGTAATTCATTTAGGTCTTTACACTTCAAAGGTATTATTCAGAAATAATCATAAATGAATTTTTATCATCATCTCCACCACCGAATTGAGCTTTGAGTTCTTCCGATTTCTTTTTCACAATTTCAAGGAATTCTTCTTGTGTCACCTTTTTCCCTTTCTTGGGTTTTTCCACTTCGATTTCTTCTACTTCATCCAATTTTATTTCCTTAGCGGAAATCGTCATTTTACCGTTATCGTTACTGACTTCTAGAACAAGTCCGGGCAGTCCGTTAAATTTTCCCGGACCTGCTTGCAATTTGATTTCCGGGGCGAACCAAACTACAGTTTCACCTCCTTCTTCTGTCGTTGAAACCGCCTTCATACAACGATATCCCAATATCATTTTTTGTTCGTTGACGATTTTCCATTTTCTATTCGATTTTTCTTCCTCGATTAAAAAATCACGACCCATAAAATTTTTAAATTCGAGTGATTTACCGGAATCGTTATCGCAATACAAAACTGATTTATCTTGTTCTATTTCTATTTGAATAAAACCGCCTCCCGAAGACGGAATTTTTGCTGATTCCTCTTCTTTTGGCTTGGCTCTATAAATTGATTCATTTCCATTGACAAGCAACTCTTTTTCTGTATTAATAGTAGAAGGAAGCGCTGCAAAAATGGCTTCCTGTTCAGGAGACAACTCCTCTTTCAATTCCTTTTTTAAGTCAATATTTTCCGAATAGACCACTGTGGCCTTTTGTTGAGCAAAGGATTGACATAAAACAAATGCAAGAAGGCTAATTGAACAAATAAAGGATTTCATAATTATAATTTTAGTATTGAAAAATTCGAGTACTTATTCCCGATTGACAATACAAATCTATGACCACCAAAAGCCCCCTGCGTTAACCAACCTTTATCCAATGTTAACCAAGGTTAATAATCCGGGACTTCTACTTAGAGAATGGTGCATTTCTCTAATAGTACTTATATATTGCAGTGGAATGAAAAAGGAAAATACCATAAAGCGGGCATCCGTCATCATGTCGTTGGGCATGGTGTTATTGATCGCATTATTGGTGATATGGTTGACGGGAACCTATCACCAAACTCAAAAGGAATTGCAGGAGTCCCTTGAAAACATCTCTTCATTGGCGACTGCAGAAGTCCAAGATTCCGTCCAAGTCCGTATGATTCGGAATTTGAAACAGGGCATTTCCATTTTGGTGGATAGTGATTCGTCCGTTAGTTTTGAAAACCGACAAATTTTATCGGAAGGAAATCAATTCATATCTGATCTTCCGAATGTTGGTGATATAAAAGAGATAGAAACCACCCGGGTGGATAAAGAAGGGCTTTTCGTTCATATCATGGCTGATTCCATGTCCGCTAGCATAGAACATTCCGATTCAATTATAGACTTGACACCTTCCGGGAATGGATTTCCAAGTTATTTGGATTCTATCCGAGAAAAGGATGACAACGTCAAATCGGGCATGGCATTCCTATCTGTTTTCCTAGAGAATTATTCCCAAATCGACAGCCTTAACCAAATGACTATCCGTCAAGGATTCCCACTTAATCATGAGGAAGAGTATGACATTATAAAGGGAGCTATTCTTAAACACCAGCCCGATGGAATCCAACTTGCATTCAGCCAAACGGCTCCCTCGAATACAATCATTTTTCCTGCGGTTCAACATAAAATGAGGTCTACGGGAGCGATGTACTACATGGGGCTTTCTTCTCCTTGGAATTATTTTTTAAAAAAAATCGGAATTCCTCTCATCATCGCCCTGATTACTTTGTCTCTCATTTCTTGGGCGTTCATATCAATATACAGAGGTTTTAAAAGGCAACAAAAATTCGCGGAAGCGAAAGATGATTTCATCAATAATATGACACATGAGCTACAAACTCCGATAACCACTATCGGTATCGCCTTGGAAGCGTTGACTCATTTCGGTGCGGATAAAGATCCTGTTTTGAAGGCCAAATATATGTCTACCGCTAATGCGGAATTAAAAAGACTTTCCCTGTTAGTGGACAAAAGCCTTGGCGTAGCGAAAATGCAAGGTGGAGAATGGAAATTACAAACTGAAAAATTGGAATTAAACGAAACCTTACAAAAGGTTTGTAACTCCATGAAACTTCAATTCGAAAAACATAATGGCACCCTACAGTTACTTTCTACCGAAGATGATATCGATATAATTGGAGATCCGGCTCATTTATCGAATGTATTCTATAATCTTTTAGACAACTCCATCAAATACAATGACAAGGCACCTGAAGTGAAAATCCATATTTCCCGGAAGGGAAACAAAATACAAACGGTGGTCATTGACAATGGACAAGGAATGGACAGGGAGCATCTAAAAAAAATATTCGATAAATTTTATCGTGTTCCGCTTGGAGACATACACAATGTAAAAGGCAATGGGTTAGGATTGAGTTATGTAAAAGAGGTCGTGGAAAAGCACGGTGGAAAAATATTTTGCGAAAGCGAAAAAGGCATTGGAACTTCTTTTCATATTGAATTACCGAATATAGAAAAACAAGCGGATTGAAGACAAAAGTATTGTACGTAGAAGATGAAATCGGACTGGGGAGCATCGTCAAAGAAACCTTAGTGAGTCGTGGATATCATGTCGTGATGGTCACGGACGGAGGACTGGTACAAATGGCATTGGAAGATTTCAGACCTGACATTTGCGTATTAGATATCATGTTACCGAATAAAGACGGGTTCACTATCGCACAAGAAATACGTGTGCGACACCCTGAAACACCTATCATATTTTTGTCTGCCAAAAACCAGACCGAAAGTGTTTTAAAAGGATTCGCCTCCGGCGGCAATGATTATATGCGGAAGCCTTTTAGCTTGGAAGAGTTAATCGTAAGAATGGAAAATTTGCTTTCCATCCACCGTGAAAAAATGCCGGAAAACAACTCGGAAAAACAATTCGGAAATTTTGTTTTTGATTCGATTTCGCATGAACTCAAAAATGACAACGAAAGCTGGGATTTACCCTATCGTGAAGGAAAGTTACTAGAAGTCTTATTGCAATATGAAAACCAAGTCGTGAATCGATCCGTCATTTTAGAAACGATTTGGGGAAGTGACTCCCATATGAATTCACGGACATTGGATGTATATATCAATCGCCTTAGAAAAATATTGAAAGCGGATGAAAATCTACAACTAAAAACCATTAAAGGAGTGGGTTATTTATTTGTGGTGAGATGAGTCATACTACTCCGCCAACCGCTCCTTCATTTCCATAATCCGTTCATAAGACTGCTTTATCCTTTCTTTTTCTATTTTATTTTCTTCGACTAATTTTACGATTGTTTCTACCACTTTCGTGGGAATATTTTCATCATATTCCAGATTGTTTCCATACACCAGCACATCGACGCCGGCAAGGATTGACCGTTCTATTATCGTTTCGAAATCGAACAATTTATTGACGGCTTTCATTTGCAAATCATCCGAAAAAACCAAGCCCTGATAATTCCATTTTTTGCGGAGTATGCCATCAATTACATTCGGCGACAATGTAGCGGGATAAATAGAATCTAAATCCTTGTGAAACACATGTGCGGTCATCACCGCCATTTTTCGTTCGGGCAATAACAATTGCCTAAACGGTTCCAATTCGGCCTCTTTCCAATAAGGTGTTACGTCCGTAAATCCCTCATGCGAATCGGCATCCGAACTGCCGTGGCCGGGAAAGTGTTTTAATGTTGAAATAACACCTTCGAATTCGTGTTCACCAATCCAAACCGCCGAATGATTCACGACTTTATCTATGTCGGAAGAAAAGCTTCTTTCATATTTTCCGATGACCGGATTTTTAGGGTTCAAATCCAAATCGACAACGGGGGCAAAGTTGACATTAAATCCCAATTCATTTAGATTCTTGGCGTTTTTTCTAGCATAATATGAAGTCGTATCGGTATTGTCCAAATCACCCAAATATTTAGCGGAAGCGATTTTAGGAAAACCGTATTTGGTCTTGAGCCGGTTTACCATTCCCCCCTCTTGATCCACTGCGACGAACAAGGAGGTTTCCGCTTGGTTTTGCAAGGCTGAAATCAGTTGTTTTACCTGGTCGGGAGATTCAATATTCCGACCACCGGACTTCTTTACCAAGTCGTAATCGAATAAAATGACTCCCCCTACTTTCTTTTCTTTAATTTGTCCAATAAAACCACTAGAAACAGCATCGGCAGTTAATCCCCTAAAGCCTGCCATCACCATTTGTCCCGCCATTTCTTCCAAGGAAGGCTCCTCTACATTAGGTTCATTCACATCTCCTTTCGGAGAATGACAACTTGCCGTTAATATTGAAATAAGAAGTATATAGAATATTGTATTTTTAATCATGGCGATTATTTATCTCAATTTTTTAGCGATTCCGATTAGCCATCTTTTGAAGATGGGCCCTTTCCTACCCTTTTTGCTTCCTTTTCGAAAACTGTCAAAAAAGAATTTCGTATAAACAACGGCATAATCCGCACATTGCCGATGGTTGAATTTTTTCCCGACATGCCTTAACAAAACCCTTTCCACTCCGTTCTCTTTAAAGTGTTCGTATGCTTTTATCGAATTCTGATACAATACTTCTTCATCCCCTTCACAATAACACAATTGAACGGGTGCTTCCGGCTTCCAATCGTACATGTTGTTTTGTTCCAATAACTTAGTAAAAAAGTAATCCGGGTTATTTTTATACTCATCGAAAATTTCTTTCCGAATCATTTTTTTCGGAATTTCAGGCAAGGCGTGATTCACTTCTTCGCGAGTATATGACAGATCGAATAATACCTGTACCAAAGAATCATAAGGAGGTTCGAAAACATTCCAAAATTCATCTTTAGGAAAAGCATTATAGGCTACATTGTAACCAATAAAAAGATATGGCAAATAATGAGGTTGGGAATATTCTATTTCCATGATTCCCGCTTGGACGCCGGACAAATCATAAGCACCCGACATCGGCGAAGTAGCGGTTACCGGATATTCGTCTTTGTGTTTGTCCTGCAATTTCCGATGTACCGACATCGTAGCATGACCTCCTTGTGAATATCCGGATATAAAGAGCTGTTCATTTCTTTTAATTCCCAATTTTTCATTGAATTCATCAATCACTTTTAGAAAATCAATACCAGCGTTCGCTTCTGAATCGGCATGATGATATAAGTGTTGTTTTTCACCACGTCCTAATCCAATATAATCGGGAGCGATAACCGCATATCCATCCGTTGCGAACATCTTACAAATCGTACTTTCCCCGTTGTAATCAATGTGCCGTTTCGGATTAACGATAGTCCCATGATTGTATATCAAAGTCGGGACTTCCAACCCCTTCTTTTTAGGAACGAAATATAACCCCGTAGCTTTAATGGGAGTCCCATCCACCCAAGTAGTCATGTATGTGATATCGTAAATATCAATATCATATCGGATAGGAGTTATGAATTTGGGAATACTATTTTTTTTCCAATAATCTTGTAACTGATTTACCGTAAAGGAATCTATTTTAAAATAATCTACAATTTGGGATTTTCCCGTAAGGGAAATAAAAATGAATAGCAATAAAAACACAATGGATTTATTGGAAAGTGGCATGGTTCTGAAAATATTAATTCAAAATTCAAAAATAGAAAAATGCCGGAGCATAATGGTACGCTCCGGCATTTTATACAATAGAATATCAATAAGCCCTATCTAACCATCACTTTACCCAAGTGATTTTGACCTTCTTCAGTTTGAACTTGAACCATGAACATTCCTTTTCCATAAGGAGTCATATCTAATGCATAGTCCATTTCGACCCAATCAGAAACCTGTCCGACCAATCGACCGTTGACGTCAAATACATTGATTTGAGCATTTTGCCCGTAAGGCAAAGAGAATCGAGTGATATCCGAAGTCGGATTCGGGTACAATTGTAAGGCGGAAACCTCCGGAGCTTTGGTACTGGTCAATTGTTCGAAGGAGAAGGTGTAAGACAACTCACATCCTTCTGGATTGGTCACGACAACCGTATAGTCTCCTGCCCCTACATTCTCAAGTGTTGCCGATTCATCTCCTGTATCCCATAGGTAGGTAAGCCCGGGAGAATCTTCATGCGGTACCAATACGATTTGTCCGTCA
>JAHDCE010000196.1:0-3951 GCA_020630045.1 Saprospiraceae bacterium
ATCGACATTTTTTAGACATCCTCCTAGAAATGATAAAAGGTTTTTCCTTGAATGAGGAAGAATTGTCCAAAAGGTATTCCTATCAAAATGCAGAAATATTCGAAACCTATTCCCGTAAGGGGAAAAGCGTGGTGTTGCTGGCCGGACACCTAGCGAATTGGGAGTGGGGGGCATTGGCTTTGTGCAGGGGCGTTCCGCAAGAATGTGTTGGTGTTTATATCCCGATTTCAAATAAAAAGATAGACGAATTCGTCAGGAGAAAGCGAGCGAAGTTCGGACTCCGTCTCGTACCCCCTGAAGGGGTAGGGCGGGAGATGGTCAAATCCAAGAAACGACCCACGGCATTCTTGTTATTGGCGGATCAAAGTCCGGTATTGATTGAGAATGCTCATCCAGCCGTTTTTTTTGGAGAAAAATTACCTTTCTTGTCCGGTGGTGATCGGATTGCCCGCCGTTTGGGACTGCCTGTCATATATGCAGAAGTCAAGCGTAAAAGTAGGGGGATGTATCAAGTGAATTTCAAGGAAATGACGCCTGACGCTTCCATTTTACCGGAAGGAGAAGTGACCCGTCTTTTTGCCAACGCCCTGGAAAATAGCATTTGTGAAAGTCCATCGGATTGGTTGTGGTCGCATAGAAGGTGGAAACGAAGTTGGGATGTGGGGGCTATCCCATGAAAATACCTTACATTTGCGCCGAAGTATTCAGCCGGAATAGAAGACTTTTGTACAAGTTTTTTTAAAAAGGCTGAAAACCTCCTTATGTAAATTCTCTTTTTAAATTATTCAGATATGAAATTCAAAAGCCTCCTATGGTTATTGCCCGTCGTTTTGATGATGGCAAGTTGCACACAAACCCTAGAACAAAAGTACGCCAAAGACCGCTATGCGGAACCTGCCGACCAAAGCCAAACCGATCAAAACATCATCATTGATTATTTGGTAGCGAACGATATAGACGCTGAGCGCACTGAGTCCGGAATTTATTACAAAATAGACGAGCCGGGTGAAGGCGGAAATCCTGCTGCGGATAATATCGTGAAGGTTCACTACAAAGGGTATAATACAAATGGAAAAACCTTTGACTCTTCATATGATCGCGGAGAGCCGGCCGAATTTTCTCTTCAAGGTGTCGTTGCCGGATGGAAAGAGGGGATTCCTTTATTCCAAAAAGGAGGAAAAGGGTCTTTGTTCATCCCTTCCGGATTGGCTTATGGTCCTAGGGCGATGGGAGAAGATATTCCTGCCAATTCCGTATTGATTTTTGATGTGGAATTGTTGGATTTCTCTACCCAGGAAGAATTCCGCAAAAAGAAAGAAGCCGAAGCTGCTGAGAAAGCAAAAATCCAAGGGCCTAAAGATGAAGCTGCCATCAAAAAATACGTTGAAGACAACAAGTTGAAGATGGAACGTACCGAAGACGGTATTTACTACAGTTTGGAAAAAGCGGGCGGAAAAGAAAAGCCGACTTTGGATAACAAGGTAACAGTTCACTATAAAGGGACATTGTTTGATGGAAGTGAATTCGATTCTTCCTACAAGCGTGGACAACCGGCTACATTCCCATTGAGGGGAGTCGTGCCGGGTTGGCAAAAAGCCATTCCTTTATTGGGCAAAGGTGGAAAAGGAAAATTCATTATTCCATCTGTATTGGCATATGGTGAAAGAGGAACACCGGGTATTCCTCCGAACAGCAGCTTGATTTTTGAAGTCGAGTTGTTGGATATTGAGTAATTTCCACAGATGCTCATCTAATCGATTTTGATTAAGAAATCATTCATGACATGAAACGTCTTATATTTTTTATTACCATGACTGTTCTTTTGGCGGCTTGTACGCCGAAGTTCATCAAACAATACGAAGAAAACATGATTCCGGATCCTACAACACAGGAATTGAAGGACAAGAACCTCATCCTTCAATATTTAATTGACAACGAATTGGAATATCAGCATACCGAATCAGGTATCTATTACATCATCGAAAAAGAGGGCGAAGGCGAAGGTCATCCGACCGGTACCGATTTGGTGAAAACCCATTATCGCGGTACGTTACTCGACGGTAAGCAGTTCGATTCTTCTTATGATCGAGGTGAGCCGATTGAGTTTCCATTGCGAGGGGTGATCCAAGGATGGCAAGAAGCTATTCCGTTATTGAAGCCGGGCGGTAAGGGAACATTCATCATCCCCTCCGGATTGGCCTACGGCGATCGAGCTATGGGAGCGGATATTCCTGCGAATTCCGTTTTGAAATTCGATGTAGAATTATTGGATTTTTATGATCCGAAACTGAAGGCCCAAAAGATGGCCGAAGCCGAAGAGAAAGAAATCCTTGACCATTTGGCGAGCAAGGGAATTGCGGGAGCGAAGCGAACCGATTCTGGTATTTTCTATACCATCGAACGTGAAGGAAGCGGAACTCCTCCTACTCCGACGTCAACTGTCAAAGTTCATTATGAAGGAAAATTGTTGGATGGAAGTAAATTCGATTCCTCTTATGACAGAGGCAATCCGATTGAATTCCCATTGACCCGAGTCATCAAGGGTTGGCAAGAGTCCGTGCCATTGTTGAAGCCGGGAGGAATGGGGACTTTCTATATTCCATCTCGCTTGGGGTACGGTGAACGTGGAGCCGGAGCTGCTATTCCACCGAATGCGATTCTTATCTTCAAAGTAGAATTGTTAGAGGTGAAGTAATCCTCACCACTTAGATATATTCCGAACGGTCGTTAAGGGTTAACCTTAGCGACCGTTCGTCATTTTCCGTAAAGGAAAAAAGGAAAAATATCAGGGAGTCATTACCTTTGTAAGCCTCAGACCTTACGGCGAAGAGGTTTAAACAAATAGCAGAAGAAAAAGAGTATGAGCGCTAAATTCCATAGGTTAAGAGTCAAAGAAAAAATACAAGAAACCCATGACACCGTGTCCTTGGTGTTTTCGATTCCATCGGATTTGAAATCATCTTATGCCTTCTTGGCCGGTCAGTACCTGACATTGAAATTCGATGTCAACGGAACGGAGGCTCGACGTGCCTATTCGATGTCCAGTGCACCGGCTGAGGCTGATATCAAGGTGAGTGTAAAACGCGTTGATGGAGGATTGGTTTCCAATTATATTCATGATAAAGTATCTGTTGGAGACGAGGTGGAGGTGATGACGCCGGAAGGTCGGTTCGTAGCAAAAGTAGATGCGGATCACCGCAAGACATACTATCTGCTAGGGGCAGGGAGTGGTATTACACCATTGATGTCGATTGCCAAGACTCTTTTGGAAGAAGCTCCACAAAGTTCCGTGTTTTTGTTTTATGGAAGTCGGACGGAGTCGGATATCATTTTCAAAAAGGAGTTGGATGATTTGGAGAAAAAGTACGCCGGCCAGTTTCAAGTCACACACATATTGTCTCGTCCTAAGACGGAAAAAGCGGGTGGAATCGCCGGCATTTTCGGAAAGAAAAAAACATTGTGGCTCGGTCAGAAAGGACGTATCGATCGAAAAACGACAAGCGAGTATTTAGAAAAAAATATTCCCCCATACCCCAATACCGAATATTTTATATGCGGTCCGGGTAACATGATTGATGTGGTCAAAGACGTATTGGTCGCCAGAGGTGTTCCTTCGAAGCAGGTTCATTTTGAATTGTTTTCCTCGAATGTTCCCGGAGACGGAACCGCTAAGACCAAAACTAAACTTTCCGGTAGCGGAGCTTGTCAAGCCAAAGTCACGCTTGATGGCAAAACCCATGAAATAGAGATTCCTGCCGGTTCGACCATTTTGGATGCATTGCTGGCATTGAAAATCGAACCGCCTTATTCTTGTACAACGGGATCATGCTCGACCTGTATGGCGAAAGTCACCCAAGGAGAAGTCAAAATGGAGGTTTGTTTCGCATTGGATGATGATGAAATCCAAGACGGATATGTGTTGACTTGTCAAGCGAAGCCGGTGACGGGCGA
>JAHDCE010000196.1:4051-7317 GCA_020630045.1 Saprospiraceae bacterium
AGATCACACCAATTCCGGATGGGTTAAAGCCACTCCATTTACATATTTAGAATTCTTGGTTCTGCGGAAAGGGATGAATTGGGCGATTCTATCCACATGTTTTTCGTCTACTTGATCATATTTCAATTCTAAGATAATGGCTTCGTCCCATATTTGGAATGACCTGAACCTCATGTTCATCTTGGAATGGAAACACATGTCATGGTCGATGGTTATTCTGAATTTTCCATCCGGACTTCCCCAATAAGATCGTTGATATGCATTGAGCAATATGGGTTGGAGATGGGTGTTGGTTTTAGTGAGTCGGGTGATTTCGTCCGACATCCGTTCTAGTGCATTGAGGTCGAATGATTCTAGATTGAAAATCTCTTTTGTTCCCAATTCATTGAGGCGTTTTTTGATTTCCAGTTTGGGTTGCATGACAGATCGGGTGTCGCCATACCAACGGATTCTAAATTTTTGCCTTTCGGCAATTCCCATGACATTGTCGCGATAAGTTTGTAGCCCTAGGGTATCAAAATAAATATTATTGATTTTTCGATCCGGATATATTTTCCGGAAGGAAGTCGGATGATATTTGACTGCTTGTATAATGTGAGCCAATTGTAAGTCGGTGATTCGATATTTTCTTTCGTATCTCATCATTGGTTTTGATCGGCTTTTTTTAGGATGAGTTCCGACCCCTTTTCTATGTTTTCGAATCGGCGGATATTTTCGGTCTTATGTGCATATAAAAATATTTTTCCACCTCCATATTCCGGTTTTTTGCGATAAGCGGCAAAGCCGGTCTCACAATTTTTTAAATTAATATTTCGAGCATTTACGGCAGATAAATCTTTGGATGCGATTCCTAGGACACAGTTGGTAATATCAAGACCGTTAATATTGACATGTGATTCTTCACCGGCGCTCAATCCTTTATCTCCTCCGTTATTGACTTCGCAATCAATAACCGTGATGGAACTGCCGGAAAAATCCATTCCGTCATTTCCTGTATTTTCAAAAGTGGAGGCTTGTATAGTGCCGTAGCAAAAATCCGCATCGAATCCGTCGCTATACGTTTCTGAAATATTTAGGGAATAAATATTGAATTGGGAACGGATGATATTGAGTCCATCTTCACATGAATTTTTAGAAATGGATACATGCTCCATGTCTACATCGGATTCATAAAATGTAACGGCACCGGTCAGTCCCCAATTTCCATGCGTCCAAGTATCGAGATTTTCAAAAGTGGCATGTTGCAAGACCGATTTTTCCGAAGCTTGTAATATCGTGAATCCGCGAGCCGATCCGTCTGAGGAAATAATTTTAACCGGTCGTTCGGGAGCGCCTTTCATAAATATTGGAGAATGACTGACGAAGCCCGCACCATTTACAAAATCCAATGTAGCTCCGGCTTCAAAATATACTGTTTTCCCGGAAGGGATAACTATATTTTTGTCAATGGTATAATACCCGGATAAAAACGAAATATCCCGTTCTTTTATTTCAATAGAAAGGGTGTCCGGTAATTTGGATTTCGCGAATAAGTTTTGATAAGCAGATGACGCACCCGGTGCTTGATGTGGTTGTACTTTTGAATAATAAAATTCATGTAATCCGAATACTCGGAAGAAAATATATTTATGGTTTTTAGGAATATTGATATTTGAATACTTAGGGATTTTCCTGCCATGGTCACTCCACATCAAAACGGGGTTTTTGAGGTAGGTGTCTACTTGCTTCGGGGTGCTTCCCGAACCGATAATTTGGAGCGGAATCTGATGTTTGTTCTTCAAAGTAACTTCTAAAGAATCGTTTTTTACATTTTGCTGATAAGCGGTCAGGGAATAATCATTTGAAGCGGCAAGGTGCAATTGTATTCTTTTACAACGCTTAATGAAATAATAAGGGTCGTATTTAAGTTCCGGAAATTCCGTTTTTAAAAAATCGAGTCTTGCCTTTGCTTCAGGTTGTATGCTTGCTAGGAAAGGTTCTATATATTCATCTTTTGAAAACTGATCCAAATATTGAATGTACCTTTTTACGAATGCGGTATCGGTCGCTACATTGGCGAATACATTCGTTTCTTTTTTTTCATCGGGATGATTGAAAAAAATCATTCCGATAAATGCTTCATGTAAAGGCATGACACCGATATTGCCATCGTAACCGATGGGTTCGAGTTTGTTGATGACCGGATTGTAATAAAATCGTTGATTGTGCCAAATGATAGCGTGGTATGCATTGAATATGTCTACGGTAGCATAATAACGTGCCAAGGCGTCGATGTCAAATACTTCGGATGCCGGTTTCAATTTTTTTTGATATTGAAATAAGAGATTCCTAGCTTCTTTGTAATGTTTGTTTAAAACTGGGGATTTATAGGTCTTCTTTTCTTTAAAAACACCCGATTCCGTATCGGTCAATTTATGAAATTGGGTTTCTATTCCTTGAGGCAGATAACCGAATATTTCCATCGCATTTTTTCGGTTGTCCCAGAGCGGAGCTTCTTCGAATCTTACGATGGGACCTTCCCTTCTTTTTTTATATTCTAATAATTGTTTTTCAAAATGTTCTTCATAAGCGTAAACACCTCGCGGAGTACCATCTATTTTCAAGGATACGAAATCGTATCGTGTTGTCAAAATATCTTCATGTTCCCAAATTCGATGTAGGAGCCATTCGTTCAGATAATTCCTTGCCGCCGGAGTTTGTAATGAAAATGTCTTTAATCGTTTCCAAGTAAAATCTTTTTTTAATGCAATTCTAAAAGACCATTTATTCCCTTCGAGGTGATCCGTCCAGTCTCCTTTTAATCTGGTTTTGGCGTCTTTCGGAGCATTATCGTCAGCGGTGAATTTGATGGTCGCCCAGTCATCTTCTCCCGAGATGAGCAATCCTTTTTTCATCGCTTCATTCCGTTTTCTTTTGATTTTATCAAAATGTCCCTCCTTGAACTCCATATGAAGTGTTTCGGGTTTGAATATTTCGGATTGAAACGGTTTCGCTTGTTTGGAAAATCTAATGTTGATATCATCGAACCAGATTTTTCCTTGGCCTTCTGTGCCTAAAATAAGTAGGAGCGAGTCATGTTGGGTACTGTCCGGGCAGAGTAGAGAAATGGATAAATCTCCCCATTGTTCGGCTTGTATCTTATCCGCTTTTGTAAATCGCGAATAATCATTTTTTCCGTTGCCTTTTATTTGAATAACGGGACTGGTGTTTTTCCTTTCGGAAAAATATTTTAAATCAATATAAAGGTATCTGTTTCCCGGATTTTC
>JAHDCE010000197.1 GCA_020630045.1 Saprospiraceae bacterium
ATAAAATTAATCATTACTCAGGATGTCGGTTTTTCACCCTTACATTTGATACACCACCGAAAAAACTAATTTTTAACAGGCTCTCAATATCTTTACTCGACAATGATTTTTTCAACCCATCCGCTCTCATGGGAAATGAAATAAATTCCATGCGCCCAATCAGACACTTGGATGGATGTGGTCGATTCAATTTGTATCTGTAATATTTCCCGACCCAAAACATCTGTCACCCGCAAATCTCCTAGGATAATATCACCTGTATTATTTTGAATAATCAACTCGTCAGACACCGGATTCGGAAAAATTGAAATATCACCTTTTTTTATTTCTTCAACAGGTAATATTTGATTACAAAAATCTTCATTCGGATTCAATTCGATCCATCCCAAAGACGTCAAATCCCTTCCGACAAACGCCGGGTAATCCAAAGGATATCGGGTAATATTAAAAGTCAATGCAGAAAAAGTACTAGCGGGAGTTCCTTGGGTCACCGGCATTCCTGCGTTCAAGGGCATTTGGTATTCCCAAACCACTTCTCCTATCGGATTAATTTCAAAATAATAACCCGGGCGACCAACATCAATCAAAGTATTGCCATTTGGTAATCGCTGCATTCCCGAAAGGATATTGGAATACATATCGGTCGGGTCAGGTGTATTATATGACCAGCTATAATCTTCCGGTAAAAACTTCCCATCCATCATCGGATAAGACCAAGTCGTTTCATCAAAGACATTATCAATGATATAAATTGAAGAAATATCTCCGGGTTCCCGGTTACTATAAAATCCGATTTTATCATAATCCGGATGTGAAGCGTCTAATGACTGATCCAACCAATGTGTATCATGTTGATAAAAGCTTTTCCTATCGGTAGGTGTTCCTTGGCCGTAGGCCTCCGGGTTTCCCCAACGATACATCAAATCACCGCCTCGACCGCTCATTCCTCCGGTTCCTGTCGCCGCCTCTTCAGTGGTGGTGCTGTGGTCGATAATCCAAAACTCGCTAAATGTCGGAACACTTAACATGATTTGATCCAATTCGACATTGTAATCAATCGCATTGGCATGATGCCAATCCGCAATTCCCGTACCGTTCACATAATTGATATTGATCAAATGCGGATTGTCTGCCACTACTCCGAAATTGTCCTTAGTGGGATCGAAGTCTTGGATGATATGATCCATCGCATGCCATTCCCAAACGATGTCGAAGGTATCATTCATCATATCGGGTTGTACTTCTAGGATATAATCGGGCCAGAGTTCTCCATCGGGTAACAAGGCCGGGTTCCTTCCGGCTTGGATGGCGACTTCATCCGTAATCCTCTCCCAAGAAATCATAAGGATATTGCCATTCGGCAGAATGGAGATGTCATGGTGCAATCGTTTGAGGGAATCACTCCATACAAAGGACCAGAGAATATTGTTGTCCCAGTCCTTGATCTCCACTTTATCTCCTTGTCCGCCGGCGCCTATATATCCGTTCGGATTATTGTCGTCACGGTAACAAACATACAACCAACCGTTATCTTGGAGATAAACACCATTTCCGGGCTTTTCGCCTGAAACTCCCGGCCAACGGTGAACGATTTCACCACAATTATCCAACAAGAAAACATCGGGTTGATTATGTGGAAACACCAAATTGTACCCTTCGGAAGTTTGCTCGGGATCGTAGGATAATAGCCCGACCGTATTTTGTGAAATCACTTGCCCAACAACAAGTGAGAGAAGTAAGGAGAGTAATAGTTTTTGCATGTCTATTTACTTTAGAAAGAGAAAAGAATTTTTCAGCAGGTTAAAATTAGGATTTTAAGGACAAATCCGGTCTATTCATAGCTAAGAATTTCAATCGAATGTCTCTCAAAAAACGAAACCCACTATAGGCTATTAGATGTTATCACGAAAAATTGAGTATAGCCAAACCGTTATTTTGGAAATCCAAAAAAATTCGTGATAACATCTATTATTTGAGACCGAGATCCAAACAAGAGGTCAGTTTTTTCTTCCAATCGAAAATCCTAGAGCAAAATGCTTTTGACAGGGAGCCCCTAGCTAGGAGAATTTTTTTCCGGAAGGAAAACAAAGGATTTAATCTTCCACCTCGTACATCTCCATCGGTGGACAAGTACAAATCAAGTTGCGATCTCCATAAGCGTTGTTGACACGGGCGACAGCCGGCCAAAACTTATAGCCTTCCCTTAAATATGGTAGCGGATAAGCCGCTTTTTCACGAGAGTATGGAAGGTTCCAATCACTTGATGTTACTTCGTTCAAGGTGTGTGGTGCGTTGACCAATACATTGGAATCTTTGTAAGCATCGTTAGAGGCGACTTCATCGATTTCCTTACGGATTTCCAACATGGCATTACAAAAACGATCCAACTCATCTTTGTCCTCGCTTTCGGTCGGCTCAATCATGATGGTGTTAGCTACAGGGAACGAAAGCGTAGGAGCATGGAAGCCATAATCAATCAATCGTTTTGCGATATCTTCCGCAGAAAGTCCTAGAGATTTGAGGTGTCGCAAGTCCACGATAAGCTCATGGGCTGATCGGCCCATTTCTCCTAGGTAAAGGATGTCGTAAGCGTCTTCCAATCTGGTTTTGATATAATTGGCATTGAGGATGGCGTATCGGGTAGAATCCGTCACGCCTTCAGCTCCTAGCATTTTGATATATCCATAAGAAATCAACAGGATGCTCGCACTACCGAACGGAGCGGCCGAAACAGCATGTACGCCTTGGTCGCCGCCCGTGTCCACAAATACGTGCTTAGGCAGGAACGGTGCTAAGCTGTCATTACAACAAATCGGCCCCATGCCCGGACCTCCGCCTCCATGTGGAATCGCAAAGGTTTTGTGTAGGTTCAAGTGACATACATCCGCACCGATGGTTGCCGGATTTGTCAAGCCACATTGAGCATTCATATTCGCACCGTCCATATAGACCTTGCCCCCTGCTTGGTGAACCATTTCGCATATTTCAATAATTGCGGTCTCGAATACACCATGAGTAGAAGGATAAGTGACCATCAAGGCTGCGATTTCATCCTTGTGTTTTTCGATTTTCAATTTCAAATCTTCCACATCGATATTGCCCCGGTCATCACATTTGACGACGACCACGTCCATGCCTACCATGACCGCACTGGCCGGGTTGGTTCCGTGAGCAGAAGAAGGAATCAATACTTTCTTGCGATGAGTATCTCCATTCGCCAAATGATATGCACGGATGGTCAATAAACCCGCATATTCTCCTTGAGCACCGGAGTTGGGTTGCAAGGAGCAAGCTGTAAATCCGGTGATTTCACACAAGTCATCCGATAGTTCTTGAAGAATCTTCTGATAGCCCTTAGTTTGGTCGACCGGAGCAAAGGGGTGTATGTGAGCGAATCCCGAAAACGAAACAGGACGCAATTGGCTCGCTGCATTCAATTTCATGGTGCAAGATCCCAAAGGAATCATCGAGTGCGTTAAGGATAAATCCCGACGTTCAAGTCGCTTGATATAACGCATCATTTTGGATTCCGTATGATACGAGTTGAAAACCGGGTGGGTCAAGTATTCGCTTTGTCGAACCAAAGAGGCAGGAATCGCATTTTCTCCGCTTGTTATCGCTGCATTTGTTTCCTTTTCGGAAAAAATAAAGACCAGACGGTTGACATGGTCCGGCGTCGTCGTTTCATCTAAAGAAATACTTAAGAATGTCTCTCCGATTTTTCGAAGGTTCACCCTGTTGTCCAAGGCTCTTTGGTAGATGGCATTCCTTGTCGAAACATCACCACATTGGATTTTTAATGTATCGAAGTAAGAAGCATTTTCATTTTTGAACCCGGCTTTCGCCAATGCATTCGAAAGTGTATGGGCAAGCGTGTGCGTTCGTTGAGCAATACCGCGGATTCCCTTGGGGCCGTGATATACGGCGTACATGGAAGCCATGATGGCTAACAATGCCTGTGCCGTACAAATATTGGAAGTCGCCTTGTCGCGACGAATATGTTGTTCACGGGTTTGAAGCGCCATACGAAGGGCTCGGTTGTCGTGTCGATCTACAGAAACACCGATGATACGTCCCGGAATCAATCGTTTGAAATCTTCCTTGGTTGCGAAGTAGGCGGCGTGTGGTCCTCCGAAGCCCATTGGTACACCGAAACGCTGGGTGTTTCCTACGACTGCATCCGCTCCCCATTCGCCGGGAGGCGTTAATAATGCGAGTGCTAACAAATCGGCGGCAACGGTGGTGAAGATTCCTTTTTCTTGTGCCTCTCGGACGATATCGGAGTAGTTTTCTACGACCCCGTCGCCATCCGGATATTGAAGTAAAATACCGAACACCTTGTCATCCAATTCGAATGACGGCGTCGGGCAAACTTTGACTTCGATTCCTAGTGGCTCGGCACGAGTCAACAATACATCGATGGTTTGTGGAAACACTTTGTCCGATACCAGAATGCGATTGATTTTATCGCCCTTGTTCCGCTTGTTTTTCAGTGCGAAAAACATGGCCATGGCTTCCGCCGCTGCGGTTCCCTCGTCCAAGAGCGAAGCGTTGGCGATTTTCATGCCTGTCAAGTCGCTGACCATGGTTTGGAAATTGAGCAAGGCTTCTAGTCGTCCTTGTGCGATTTCCGCTTGGTAAGGCGTGTATTGAGTGTACCACCCCGGGTTTTCGAATACATTCCGAAGTATTACAGGTGGCGTGATAGTACCATAATATCCCAAGCCGATACAAGAAGAAAAGACCTTATTCATCCGTCCGATACGATGGATTTCTTGGCCATATTCAAACTCTGACAAAGCTTTGTTCAAGTTTAATTTTCCGCGTAAGCGGATATTGTCAGGAATCGTTTGGTCGATAAGTTCATCCAAGGAGTCGACGCCTATGGTTTCGAGCATTTTCTCCTTCTCTTCTTTTGAAATTCCAATATGTCTTTTGGAAAATTGATCTCTATATAACTCCCCCATGTTAGATGTATTCAAAATAGTAAATGAAAGTGGTGGCAAATTTACGGATTTGAAACCGGATTCCCGACGGAATGTTTGCCATCCGAGAAGAATTATTTACTGCTTTTGAATATTTCCCGTAAGGGAACTACGGCAATACCTGAAGTAGCTGGGCTAGTACAACAAAATATTGTCAATCAAGCGTACTTTTCCTAAGAAGACCGCAGTACATGCCACGGCGGATTTGGTGTTTTCAAAAGAAGTGATGGGCTGTAGTGTGGTGGCATCCGCTATTTCAAAATAATCGAGTGTAAATTCGGGGATGTCCAATTGCCGGATGGCTTCTTGTTTGATTTGTTCGGGAGAATGGGTTTTGACTTTTCCTTTGGCCGCTGTGAGGGTTTGATGTATGAGTGGGGCGATATTCCTTTCTTCCGGGGTAAGCCTCATGTTTCTGCTGGACATCGCCAAACCGTCGGGCTCCCGTCTGGTTTCACCCATGACGAGTTCCGTTTTTGATTCAAGTTGTCTTAACAAATCACCTACGATGGCGAACTGTTGAAAATCTTTTTGTCCCATGTACATTTGATCCGGATTTACGATATCGAGAAACCGTTTGATGACTTGTCCGACACCTGCGAAATGTCCGGGGCGATGCTCGCCTTCCATAACTGTTTCCAAGTCTCCGAAACTATAGGTTTCCGCTTGTTGGCTTCCGCCCGGATACATCTCATTTACATCAGGGAGGAAAAGTGCGTCGCATCCCGCTCCGATGAGCATTTCTACATCTTTTTCTATGGTTCGTGGATATTTGTCCAAGTCGGAGGCTTCGTTGAATTGGGTGGGGTTGACAAAGATGCTACACAGCGTGAAATCCGAGCCTTGCTTGGACAGGCGAATCAAGGAAAGGTGTCCGTCATGCAGGGCGCCCATAGTCGGGACGAATCCTATATTCCTGTTGTTTTCACGAAGGGTATCAAGGTATTTTTGAAGTTGTGGGACTTGTTTGAAAAGTAGCATGATGTTTTGATTTGGAATGAGTGGTCAAGATGATTTCGACAAGTGGTAGATACCTCCGGTCAAATTGAAAAAAAGTCCATTGACACCTGCCGCTTCCAATCGCTGTATGGCGATTTGGCTACGAATGCCTTTTCGGCAATAAAAAACGACCGGTAAATGGGTGGGTATTTCTTCTTTGTGCCGAATGATTTCTCCTAGGGGAATGAGTGAGCCACCGATGTTGAAAGCTTGGTGCTCTTCCGGTTCTCGTACATCAACCAAATGGTATGTTTGGTGGTTGTTTCGCCAGTTTTCGAATTCTTCCCAAGAGATTTGATTCATGTGGTAAAGTTAATGATGTGTTTATTGCTGTTGATAAAAATCAAGGATTTTTTGAGCGGTTGATTTTGAAACCACTTTGACCAATTCCTCAAAAGAGGCAGCCTTTACTGCGGGGCCTGACTTAAAGTGCAGTAATAGTTTTTGAGCTGTTTTTTTTCCGATACCCGGAACGTCTTCCAACTCCGAAGTCAAGAATGCTTTGGATCGTTGATTCCTATGGAACGTGATGGCGAAACGGTGCGCTTCATTCCTAGCATGCTGGATGAGTTTGAGGGATTCCGATTTTTTATTGATGTATAGCGGAACCGGGTCGTCAGGGAAGAAGATTTCTTCCAGTTTTTTTGCGATTCCGATAACGGTAATGGCATTTTCCAATTCAAGTGAGCGGATGCTTTTCATCGCAGAAGAAAGTTGCCCTTTTCCTCCGTCGATGATGACCAGTTGAGGCAGTCCGGTGCCTTCTTCCTTGAGTCTTTTGTAACGTCTGTAGACGACCTCCTCCATCGATGCGAAATCATCGGGCCCTTCGACCGTTTTGATGTTGAAATGTCTATAATCTTTCTTTGCGGGCTTGGCATTTTTGAATACCACACAAGAAGAGACGGGGAATGCTCCGTGAAAATTGGAGTTGTCAAAACACTCGATATGCAAGGGCAGGTCTTCCATTTGCAAATCGCTTTGGAGCGTTCGCAAAATCCTTTCGGAGTGGGTTTGTCTATTGGTGCGGGTGGCTTCTTCTTTGTGCTTTTGTTTTTGAAAATACTTGACGTTTTTGAAGGAAAGGTCCAGTAGTTTTTTCTTATCGCCGATTTTGGGAATCGTAAATTTGACATCTCCATTTCCTAGGGAAATATCATAGGCACAAATGATTTCCGGGGCGATGCTATTGAATTTTTCCCGCATTTCGACGATGGCGAGTGCCAGGAGATCT
>JAHDCE010000198.1 GCA_020630045.1 Saprospiraceae bacterium
AACCGCATCTGTACGGAAAGTAGTGGAGTCGCTAAAGTTGGTTCCGACAGGCAAAATGATGATATTCGAATCGAATTTTTTACGCGCGGCCGCACTCAAGGCAATTCTGGAAATACCCGGTTTTAAAGGCCGGATTCGACGATACAAATAACTAGTCCCTTCCGGAGCCATAAACACAGAACCGCCTTCCCCAAGCAATTTATTACACGCTCTGATGGTCGCCAGGTTGTTGACTTTTTTACCGGGTTCAACGTCTTTCGGGCGTTGAACGGGAATACTGAAAAAGACTTTGGACATTAAAAAATGAGTCACCGGGTGTTTGAACAATCCTTGATTGGCCAAAAAGTGAAGCCATACCGGTAGAATTCCTGCCATCGTTACCGGATCGAGCATGGTGCTTGTATGGTTGGGTGCGGCTATAATGGCTACTCCTTCGGGAATGTTTTCTTTTCCACTGACGTGGAATGACTTGAAGTATACCCAATATGTGATTCGGGCAACCGTATTCAAAAAAACATAGATTATCTTTTGCAAGGGACTCATGTGGTGCAAATATATTTCGAATTCAAGTAATGACGGTGTCGGACGACATGAATTCGTTTTCTAGCAACTGATTTTCCTGTTTTGAAAATAGATGTTATCACGAAATTTTTTGTCTATACTCAATTTTTCGTGATAACATCTAATATATTCACGAAAATGGATGGATATTTTTTCTACATACCAAGTGACCTTATCTTTCGGATATGGATTGGAAATCTTCAATAAAAGGCTTCAAAGCTTATATGAAATTGGAACGGGGTTTTTCCGACCATTCCATTTCCGCATACATCTTCGATGTGAAAAAGTTTGTCGAATTTTTAGAATTGAATGAACTGGAAGTTTCTCCTGTCATGGTTCGTCTCCCTTTGCTTCGAGAGTTCATTATATATATCAACGAGCTAGGACTGGGGCGGGCATCACAAGCGCGCATCATATCTGGTCTCAAGGCGTATTTTAAATACTTGATGCTAGAAAATAATTTAGAAGATGACCCGACTGAGTTGTTGGAAACCCCAAAATTAAACCGAAAAATCCCTGAAGTTTTATCAGTGGATGAAGTGTTCGATTTTTTAGCAGGATTCGATTTGAGCGACCCGCTCGGAAGGAGGAATCGAGCGATATTCGAAATGCTATATGCTTGCGGATTACGAGTTAGTGAATTAACGGAACTCAAATTAACCGATTTGTTTTTGGATGTCGGATTCATCCGGGTGATTGGGAAGGGAGACAAACAACGTTTAGTCCCTATAGGAGAAGAGGCGATTCAGCAATTGAAGTTTTACTTGGATGAACGTAAACAAGCGGATAATATCAAACAGGGAGAGGAAAACATCGTTTTTTTAAATAGGAGGGGAAAACGATTGACCCGAGTCATGGTGTTTTTGATTGCGAAAGAACAAGCGAAAGCGGTCGGAATCGAAAAAAACGTAAGTCCGCACACCTTTCGACATTCATTTGCGACTCATCTGGTAGAAGGGGGAGCCGGTCTCAAAGCCGTTCAGGATATGTTGGGACACGAATCCATAACGACCACTGAAATTTATACGCATTTGGACAAGCAGTACCTCAGGGATGTGGTATTGTCGCATCTCCCGTTGTATCGAGACAATACAACAGAATAATAGTTTTCAAAATGAAAGGTATACTGTGTTGATTTGAGTGTAAACTCAAAGATTAAACCTAACTTCGCCCCCAACCGAAAAAATAGTATGATATGGATATGAGAATCATTGATCCGAAGAAAACACCAACTCGCGACTTTCATCAATTTTTGTTGGGTTCGGTCGCACCGAGACCCATTGCCTTTGCTAGCACTTTAGATGAAAACGGTGTTCCTAATATCGCACCATATAGTTTTTTCAACGCATTTAGTTCCAATCCGCCGATTTTGGTTTTTTCTTCTAATAGAAGAGTGAGGGATAATACGACCAAGGATACACTACACAATGTAATGACGACCAAAGAAGTAGTGATTAATGTAGTGAACTATTCTATCGTCAGACAAATGGCTTTGGCTGCTGTGGAGTTTCCTAAGGATGTAAGTGAATTCACAAAGACCGGATTGACACCGGTTGCTTCTGATTTGGTGAAGCCGTTCCGTATCAAGGAGTCTCCCGCTCAAATGGAATGTAAAGTCAAAGAAATCGTAACGCTAGGAGAACACGGAGGAGCCGGACACTTGATTATTTGCGAAGTCGTCAGATTGCACGTTGCCGAAGATGTTATTGATGAACGAGGTCGAATCGATCCTCATAAAATCGATTTGATGGGGCGTATGGGAAGGTCGTATTATGTACGATGTAGTGGTGCTGCAGTGAAGACGTTGATACAGCCGGTAGCCCCGGTAACCATCGGGTTCGATGCCCTTCCCGCTTCTGTTAGGAATAGTCCCATCCTTACCGGAAATGATTTGGGTTTCCTAGGAGGGTTGGTCGAGATGCCGACTTCTGATTCTGCTCGGGAATTATCCGATCATCCGGGGATTCAAGCACTGATGAAATCTCCCAATCCACTTGAAGCCATGCATGATTTCGCCAAGCAAATATTGGATTTTGACGGTGACCGTGAAAAAGCGATGAAGGTATTATTGCTGGCTGATGGATTAGCCTAAGGGGCTCAACTTACGCATCGCGTCCTCATATCCGATTTGGATGCCTTTTCTAGTCGTTTTGTAATGGAATTCCCACGGAAATCCAATGTTTTTAGAAGGCGTCATTTCTAAAACAGGAATGCCGAATGGTTCTCGTCTATGAAGTAGTTTGTGTGGGAAATAGGAAATCGTAGACAAAATAATCAAGTCCAAATCCTGTCGCTGCCTTCTCATGAAGTTAACGGGAATGTTGCTGATGAAACCGCCGTCCAAGTACTTATGAGTGCCAATGGTGTGTGGTTGGAAAATCGGGAAAGTCGCACTGGCGATAATATGTTCGGTCAACATCCCTTCGGGAATATCCTCCAACATCATCCGTTCTCCTTTGAATCTGCTAAGATTGAATGAAACCAATCCGAAGTCAATTGACTTTTTTCTGATTTCTTCTTCCTTGACCAATGTATGAACCATCTTTTTCAAAGGATTGACCCTAATCCCTCCTTGAGTGAAAAAATCCTTGGTGGCAGCAGCCAAGCGTCTCCATCTCGACCAGGCTTGTTCCGCTTGGCTTTCCCCACTAAGCGCATCGAAAATATGATGATACTCCATATCATGCCAAATGCGATAAGTACGTTCATAGTCTCCTTGGATAAAAGACGCTCCGTTTATCGCACCGACAGAAGTTCCGGTGACGATTTCAATTCGATCTTCCCATCCCAATTCTCGTAAAGCCTTCCATAGCCCGATCTGATAGGCTCCCCGGCTTCCCCCTCCTGAGAAGACCAAGCCGATTTTTTGGGGACTTTTAGAAATATGAGTCATGGACTTTTGAATTGGCGAACCGGTTTTGAAACGTCAAAGTTAAAATCTTGTTGAATATGCGGAAAAGGGTATTCTGATTTTTCTTTTATATGACAACGTAGGTTTGCGTAAAAGTCTAGGATTTCCAAGCAAGTTCACTCCTTAATCTGTACTTTTGCGGTCGATTTGAATCCATTCAAAAAATTATAGCCTAAATTATGTATAGGACTCACAACTGCGGCGAACTCCGTATGGAACACGTCGGACAAGAAGTAACCCTGAGTGGTTGGGTACAAGGATCAAGGGACATCGGATTTATGATGTACACGGATTTGCGGGACAGGTATGGCCTGACCCAACTGTTGTTTAATGAAGAAATAACGGACAAGGATTTGTTCGAAAAGGCGAGGACACTAGGAAGGGAATATGTCATCCGGGTGACCGGAAAAGTCATTGAACGTATTTCCAAAAATCCCAATTTGCCTACAGGGAATATAGAAGTGGAAGTGAGTGAACTGGAAATTCTCAATGCTTCAAAGGTGCCGCCATTTACCATAACGGATGAAACGGACGGTGGAGACGACCTTCGTATGAAGTACAGATACTTGGATTTGAGACGAAAAACCGTCCAGCAAAATTTGTTCTTCCGATCCCGCTTAGCAGTGGAAACCCGCAACTACCTATCCCAAGAAGGGTTTGTCGAAGTGGAAACGCCCGTGTTGATTAAAAGTACACCGGAAGGCGCTAGGGATTTCGTCGTTCCGAGTCGGATGAATAAAGGCCAATTTTATGCCTTACCCCAATCTCCTCAAACCTTCAAACAGATTTTGATGGTCGCCGGGTTTGACAAATACTTTCAAATCGTGAAGTGTTTCCGGGATGAAGACCTTCGTGCGGATCGTCAACCCGAATTCACACAGATTGATTGTGAAATGTCATTCGTAACCCAAGAAGATATCCTCAATACTTTTGAAGGGTTGACCAAGTATTTGTTTAAAACAGTAAAAGACATCGACCTGCCGGAATTTCCCCGCATGTTTTACGATGACGCCTTAAGACTGTATGGTTCTGATAAACCGGATACCCGTTTCGGTATGCAATTCGTCGAGCTAAACGATTTGGCGAAAGGAAAAGGCTTTCCTGTTTTCGATAATGCAGAACTTGTTGTCGGTATTTGTGCAGAAGGCGCGGCTGGCAATTATTCCAACAAAGACATCAAGAAACTGACCGAATGGATGCAACGTCCTCAAATCGACGCCAAAGGCCTGGTTTATGTCAAGTTCAATGAAGATGGTTCGGTGAAGTCCAGCGTCGGAAAATTCTACTCGGAAGAAGACTTGCGTGCTTGGGGAGAAAAATTCGACGCGAAACCGGGAGATATGCTACTCATACTTTGTGGCGAAACCGAAAAGACCAGAAAGCAACTGAATGAACTACGTTTGGAGATGGGTAGCCGTTTAGGACTACGTGATCCACAAACCTTCAAACCGTTGTGGGTAGTTGATTTTCCATTGCTGGAATGGGATGAGGAAACAGAGCGATTCCATGCCATGCACCACCCCTTCACTTCTCCCAAAAAACATGACGTCGAACGCATGCTCAATGGCGATCATGAAACGATGAAAGCCCTTCGTGCCGATGCTTATGATTTGGTCATCAATGGCGTTGAAATCGGAGGTGGATCCATTCGTATCCATGACCGCGAATTGCAATCCAAAAACTTCAAACTCCTAGGTTTTACACCTGAAGAAGCGGAAGCCCAATTCGGATTCTTGCTAGGGGCTTTCGAGTATGGAGCACCACCACATGGAGGTATCGCATTCGGATTCGATAGACTGTGTACGGTGATGTCCGGACAGAGCTCTATTCGTGATTTTATCGCATTTCCTAAGAATAACCAAGGCCGCGATATGATGATCGACGCTCCGTCTGATATCCACGATGAGCAGTTGGAAGAACTTTCCCTTTTGGTAAATATCAAGGAGGAATAGATGTTTTCATTCATTGTGTGTAAAATCGTATCATTTTAATCAATTTTCGTATCAAATCGTATCGCCTCGATTGTTTTGTTGTATCTTTGTAGTATGAATGAGAAGGTATATAATTTTGAATTGGCCCTCAATTGGAAATTGTTAAGATTCATCAGTCAAATAGATCGATTCGATGCGTCTTGGGCGACCATTGAAAAAAAAGAGGGGCAAAGTTTAAAACAACTTAAATCAATCGCAACAATTAAAAGTGTCGGAGCTTCTACAAGGATTGAGGGTTCAAAAATGAGTGATGAAGAAGTGGAGGTCCTTCTCAGTAATATTGATATTAGTAAAATAGAAGACAGGGATTCACAAGAAGTGGTAGGTTACTTCAATGTACTGGATGAGATTTCAGAATCATTTGACAAAATTCAGATAACGGAAAGGGATATAAAGGGTTTGCATAATATCCTTTTAAAAATCAGTTCTAAAGATAATTGGCACAGAGGGGACTATAAACAACATAGCAATGCGGTAGAAGCGACTTTTCCTGATGGAACAAGACAAATAATTTTTAGAACCACTGATCCCGGATTTGCTACGGAAGATGCGATGAGAGCTTTAATTTCTTGGCATGAAAGCGAGAGGGAAGTCCATCCGTTGATTAGAATAGCTGCATTCGTGTATGATTTTGTGAGCATCCACCCATTCCAAGATGGAAATGGAAGATTGAGCAGGTTGCTTACGACATTATTACTAATGAAATCAGGATATATGTGGATACAGTACGTAAGTTTTGAACACGAAATAGAGAGTAATAAGAAAAATTATTATAGAGTGTTGAGAAATTGTCAAGCCCAGCGGCCTAACGAAAACATCTCAGAGTGGATTGAATTTTTCTTGAGTTCGTTAATTAGTGTGAAAACTAAACTGGAATCTAAATTGAACAAATACAGTTTGGAGGTCGGACTTGCTCCCAAGGCTAAAGTTATACTTTCATTCATCAATGAGTATCCGAATTGTAAATCTGGTGAAATTGCTTCAAAGTTAGCTTTTCCAAATCCAACGGTCAAGCGTATTTTATCCGATTTAGTGTCCAAGAAACTTATTGAAAGAAATGGAAAGGGTGCGGGAACCAATTATATTGCGTATTAAATACACATAACAATATGTAGCAGTCGATGCTCCACTGCGTTCCGCACCGCTGCTACATTGGGCGTTTTTTATACCATAATCCTTATTGTCTGAATACTAGAAATGACCTGTTTTGATGAACAGGTCATTTCTTTTTATTCAAAGTTGTATATATAATTACCGATTGACAGAGGAAATGAGATTTTCATTGTTAGCAAAGCACAAAAAACAGAGTTATGCCATCGCATAATGAGTATTTTTGGAACGCAGCTACCTGTGAAAAGAAATTTTTGCAGGCAATTGAGCAGTTATTTAAACAACTTCTTCTAGTAAAAAGTATATTTATCTCACGAAACTTTGAGAAAAAAGAGATGATTGGATAAATCATCCCTTCAACCTATAAAACATACAAAATGGAAATCCTCAGCTCGAATGTTGTAAAAGGACTGTTTTTCTTTATCCTAAATGGTGTGGGAGTCATTGCGGCAGTCTCATTTTTTTGGTTTAAAATCGGTGAAAAAGACAATGAATACACCAAGGTTCTAAAAACTTTCGGAATCACCAAAAAACGTGATTTAAGAAAGGAGTTGTCTCCGGCCAACTATATCCTTCCCGTAGCATTTTTTACCTTGGTTTGTATTGCCTTAAGCTCCATGTTTTTTT
>JAHDCE010000199.1 GCA_020630045.1 Saprospiraceae bacterium
GCGAAAGGTCAAAAGAGTTAGACAGAAAATTGCAAACCACTTAATTTTGAGTATATATTGCTGCTTCTTACATTTATTACGATAAATCAATAACATGCAAATCGTAGACCACCAAAGTACCAAAATCGTCGCCACAGTCGGACCTGCCTCTTCTTCTTATGACAAGTTGTTAGAATTGGTCAAGGCCGGAGTTAATATATTCCGACTCAATTTTTCGCATGGTTCTCACGGCGATCACCTACAAGTCATTAATCGACTCAATTACATCAATGAAAAATACAATTTGCATGTAGGCATTTTATGTGACTTACAAGGCCCCAAGATCAGAGTGGGAGAAATGAAGGATGGAGGCGTGCCGATCGAACCCGGTGATATACTCACGTTTAGCAACGAAGAATGCATCGGTACCAAGGAAAAGGTTTACATGAATTATGAGCGATTCGCCAAAGATGTCAATCCGGGCGAGCGGATTTTACTTGATGATGGTACCATTGTCCTAGAAGTAGTAGAAACTGATAGAGAGGGTGAAGTCAAGCTCAAAGTTATATACGGAAGTAAGCTCAAGTCCAAGAAAGGAGTAAACTTGCCCAATACCAAGTTGTCTTTACCTTGCTTGACACCCAAAGATGAAAAAGATCTCGATTTTATATTGGATCAAAATATTCACTGGATTGCCTTATCCTTCGTCCGTCATGCGGATGATGTCATTTATTTACAAAAGAAAATCGCCGAACGAAATCATCCTGCAAAAGTGATTTCCAAAATAGAAAAACCAGAAGCGATTGAAAACATCGATGCCATCATCAAAGAATCAAATGGTATCATGGTTGCTCGGGGAGACCTAGGAGTGGAAATCCCCATGGAACGTTTGCCACTCGCCCAAAAAATGATTATCAGAAAATGCATTCAACGAGCCCGTCCCGTCATAGTGGCGACCCAAATGATGGACAGTATGATAACGAACCCATTCCCCACAAGGGCGGAAATCACCGATGTGGCGAATGCCGTATTGGATGGCGCTGATGCGGTCATGTTGAGTGGCGAAACCTCGGTAGGCGCCCATCCGGTAAAAGTGGTGGAGGCCATGAACAAAATCATTGAGGAAGCCGAAGTGCATTATGTGCCGCACAACCGTCCCAAGTTGGCGGAAAAAGCCAGTACGTTTACCTCCGATGTCGTTTGTTTCAATGCAGGCAAAGTAGCCGAAGAAGTCAATGCCAAAGCGATTATTTGTATGACCTCTTCCGGATATACGGCCTTCAAAGTATCAAGCTATCGACCGGATTCGAAGGTGTTCGTTTTCTCTGATCGACAACACTTGCTATGTGGTATGAACCTGGTATGGGGCGTCAAATGCTTTTATTATGACAAGTTCACAACTACGGATGATACCATCAATGATGTAGTGGAAATCTTGAAGAAACAAGGAGAGGTAGACCTAGGAGACATCATTATCAACACCGGAAGTATGCCGCTACACAAACGGCTCCGAACGAATATGTTGAAAATTACCCGGGTGGGAGAGTGATGATTTCATAAGGGGTAATTATTTTTGTGCTTTACATAATTCAATTAGAATCACAAAAATGAAAAAATTACTTGCTATGTCTTTTGTATTTGCAATTGTTATATCAGCTTACTCCTGCAAAGATGATGAAGGGGACACCGATGACAATGTAACCCGACTTCGCATCACAGTAGTCAAACAAAGCGACCAGACCCCATGCGAAGGCGTCCTTGTCAATGCGGAACATGATGGTGGAGGTTACGATGCCGATAGACTTACTGATGCGGATGGAAAAGTGGTATATGAAAATATTCCCGCTGGTGTATATTCTGTGAGTTCTACTGATAGTGATGCCGGTCTATACGACTATTCCGAATTCACTGTTTTTGAAGGTCAGACTACGGAAGAGGTTATCCTCATAGATTAGACTTTTACCTTCCGGTAAATCACAACTGCGTCCCTAGGTCGGAAATTCCGACCTAGGGACGTTTTATTTACAAAGGCTTATTGTGAATTTCTATTTGGTCATTCACCAAGTATTTTATCTTTGTGCCGGTTTAAATCAAAGACCATGAAAATCAAGATTGTCAACCAATCAAAAAATGAATTGCCACGCTATGAAACTTCAGGTAGCGCCGGCATGGATCTTCGGGCCGATTTGGAAGAGCCGGTTACTTTGGCTCCCTTGGAGCGAAAACTGATTCCTACCGGACTTTCCATCGAACTGCCCGTCGGTTTCGAAGCACAAGTCCGCCCTAGGAGTGGCTTGTCCTTAAAAAGGGGATTGACATGTGTCAATTCGCCCGGTCCTATAGACAGCGATTACCGAGGATTGATTGGCGTCATATTGATCAATTTGTCATCCGAACCCCAGACCATCCGACAAGGAGACCGAATCGCACAAATGGTCATCGCCAGATATGAACGTGCCGAGTGGTTGGAAACCGATCGTTTGGGAGAAACGGATAGGGGAGCCGGTGGATTCGGAAGCACCGGAGAGAAATAACATAATAATTATACAAAAGCATAAAAGACATGAAAATCATCGTTCCAATGGCCGGTAGAGGCTCACGATTACGTCCACACACTTTGACTGTTCCCAAACCACTTGTACCCGTTGCCGGGAAACCCATCGTCCAGCGACTGGTTGAAGACTTGGCAGGAGGTTATCCCGGTCAGGTGGAGGAAATCGCCTTCATCATCGGAGATTTCGGAAAAGAAGTCGAAACAGAATTGATGGCTATCGCAGAAGGCCTAGGAGCGAAAGGAAGCATTTATCACCAAGATCAACCCTTGGGAACGGCTCATGCCATCCTTTGTGCGGCCCCTAGTTTGACCGGGAATGTAATCGTAGCATTCGCTGATACATTGTTCCGTGCAGACTTTTCTTTTGATGTAAATGAGGACGGAATTATCTGGACCCAACAGGTGGAAGACCCACGTGCTTATGGAGTTGTGAAATTAGATAGTGACGGATACATCACTGATTTCGTCGAAAAGCCAGAAGAGTTCGTTTCGGATATGGCCATTGTAGGAATTTACTATTTCAATGATGGAGACAATTTGAAGGCGGAACTTCAATATTTGTTGGACAACAACATCAAAGACAAGGGGGAATTCCAATTGACCAATGCCTTGGAAAACATGAAATCCAAAGGGAAAAAATTCAAACCGGGCATTATTACCGAATGGTTGGATTGTGGTAACAAAAAAGCCGTCGTTTATTCAAATCAGCGCGTTTTAGAATTCAACAAAGACAAGGATTGGGTTCATGAAAGCGTTGTAGCAGAGAATTCGGTTATCATTCGCCCTTGTTATATCGGCGAAGGGGCAAAAATCGTTAATTCGGTGGTAGGCCCTCATGTATCTATCGGAAAAAATACGCATATTGAGAACAGCATTGTCAAGAATAGTGTTATTCAAAGTGACAGCAAAGTCTCAGACGCACTTTTAGCCGATTCTATGTTGGGAAACAAAGCCGATTATCAGGGAAAATTCTCTGATATTAGTCTGGGCGATTTTACCCAATGTAAAATTTAACGATAAGCTTCCGGAACTCATCATTCAGATCCCGGATGCTTGTGAATGAAATTATTATATGAAAGTATTCGGATTGAAAAGTATCGTTTGTTTAATTATCATTTGCTTGGTAGGCATTCGTTCCTTGGATGCCCAAGTGCCGGATCGACCTTCCAAAGCCGAGGTGGAAACCCAGAAAGTATTTATAGAGGCAACTCGTGAAAAACTGTTGGGCAACTACCAAGACGCGGCATATTTATTTAAGAAGGTTCTTTCTACTGACCCCAAAAATCATGTGGCTGCATACGAACTTTCTCGGATGTATGAAGTTTTGGACAAACCTAGCAAGGCATTGCAAGCGATTGAAAAGGCAGTTAAACTTTCTCCCGACAATGTTTGGTACAAAGATTTGTACGCTCAAATCCTAGAAGAGAATAATAAATTCGCGAAAGCGGCGAGTGTATATAAAGACCTTTCTGTCGAACACCCGGACAATGAATACTTCAAGTTTCAAAGAGCCGAGTATTTGGTCAAAGCGGATAAACCCGAAGAAGCCATCGCAGTTTATGATGAACTGGAAAAACAACTGGGTGTCAATGAAGAATTGACCCGCAAAAAGTATTCTCTATATTATGGGATGGGCAATGGCAAAAAAGCCATTGGAGAAATCAAAACATTGATTGCCGCCTTTCCGGAAGAGGTGAATTACCACCACATCTTAGCTGACTATTACAATAAAGAAGGTCAGCCGGAAAAAGCAAAATCAGTTTATCAAAAAATATTAAAAATCAATCCGGAAGATCCGGAAGCCAATCTCGCATTGGCGGATTCCTTTAAGGGAGGTGGAGAACACTTGCGTTACCTCAATGCTATCAAACCGATTATTGGGAAAACAGATGTCGGAATCGATGTTAAGGTGAAAGAGTTATTTCCTTTTATTGGATTATTGGAAGAGACTGAAGATGAAAACTTGAAAATCGCTACTTTGGAAATGGGCGAATTGTTGGTTGCCGCTCATCCTACCGAAGCCAAGGCGCATTCATTATATGCCGATATGCTTTACAAGGCGGGTAAGTCCGAAGAGGCATTAGCGGAATACGAGAAAACATTGGGGCTCAATAAAAATGTTTATGCGGTTTGGGAACAAATCATGTATATCAATTTAGAATTACAACGATACGACCAGGTCATTGAAGTTTCTGAGAAAGCGATGGATGTATTCCCCAACCAAGCCCGTGTTTATTATATGAACGGTCTGGGTCAGAGCGTAAAAGGAAAACATTCCGATGCCATTTACATGCTTCAACAAGCACTGATGATGTCGGGGCGTAACCTGCCGCTCAAATATGATATTTATAACCGTTTAGGTACAGAGTTTTTCCATGCGAAAAAATTCGACAAGTCGAATAACATGTTTGAAAAAGCCTTGGAGCTAGCGCCTGAAAAACCTGAAGCCCTAAATAGCTATAGTTTACATTTAGCCAAGCGTGGCGAGCAATTGGAAAAAGCGGAACAAATGTCCCGTAAGGTCAACGAAATCGCTCCTGGAAAAGCGTTTTACGAAGCCGTCCTCGGCTTGGTATTATGCAAGTCCGACAATTTGAAAGAAGCAAAAAATTGGTTTGGCAAGTCCTTGGGTAATGGAGGCGACCAATCTCCTGATATCTTGGAGTATTATGGTGACTACTTATACAAATCAGGTGATAAAACCGCCGCTGTCGAGTACTGGAATAAGGCCAAATCCCTAGGAGGCGATAACAAGCAATTGGATAAAAAAATCAACGAGCAAGGCATGTAATCACAGGTGCCACCGAGCCAAAGGTGTAGTATCTTGTCCTACAAATTCTTTTGCTAAATATTTTTGATGAGCGACTACGGCAATCATTCCTGCATTGTCGGTACAGTATTGGAATGCTGGTATGTATGTATTCCATCCCAACTCTTCTCCCGTTTGCCGCAAGGCATTCCTTAGTCCTGAGTTAGCCGATACACCACCTGCGATGGCCACTTCACGGATTTTATGTTGTTCAGTAGCAGCGATTAATTTTTTCATTAAAAACCGAACGATAGTATGTTGGACAGAAGCACAGATGTCGTTCAAGTTTTCGTCTATGAAATCCGGATTGTTTTTTAATTCCCTTTTTAGAAAATAAAGGATTGACGTTTTTAATCCGCTAAAGCTAAAATCCAGTGCGTCTATTTTGGGCTGGGGAAACTTGAATACGGGTTGTCCTTCCTTGGCCAATTTGTCGATAATCGGCCCTGCCGGATAATCCAATCCCAAAAGTTTTCCGGTTTTGTCAAATGCCTCGCCTGCTGCATCATCTATCGTTGTTCCAATCACTTCCATATCCAAATAATCCCTAACCAAAACGATTTGTGTATGTCCGCCCGATACGGTCAAGCACAAAAAAGGAAAGGTTGGATACGGCGCTTCCGCGAAATGGGCCAATACATGGGCTTGCATATGGTTCACCTCAATCATCGGAATTCCCAAGCCCAAAGCGAAAGATTTGGCAAAAGACAACCCGACCAACAAAGATCCCATCAGCCCCGGTCCCCTAGTAAATGCTACGGCGTTGATTTCGTTTTTATCGACTCCGGCCTTTTGCAGTGCCACATCCACTACAGGAACGATTTTCATTTGATGTTCCCTAGATGCGACCTCCGGTACCACACCTCCATATTGTCGATGTGCTTCTTGATTGGCGGTTACATTACTGAGGATAACACCGTCTCTAATGACTGCGGCCGACGTGTCATCACATGATGATTCTATGGCTAGGATGGTGATTGGCATACGGAATATAGATTTAAACCGACCATATTTGGTTCTTGTATGAATTATTTGTTTTTTACGAGGCAAAGGTAATCTACTTACCATAAAACTTATATACTATGGCACAATCAAAAGGAAGCCCCGCCTCAAAAAACCAAACTGGCAATGGACTTGAGAAAACTTCAGTCATTGCAGGAGGAACTAGTATCAAAGGGAATTTTCAAACATCTGAAAGTCTTCGTATCGACGGGGAGGTCGAAGGCGAAATACATAGTGAAAAAAAGTTGGTTGTAGGAAAAACCGGGCGGGTATCTGGCAAAATATTCGCAACCTCACTATCTATTTTAGGATGTGTGGAAGGGGATATTGACGTAAAAGGAGAATTATTGCTTGGCAGCACAGCCAAAGTTGATGGCAATATATCCGCCATCAACTTAATCATCGAAGAAGGGGCCTTGTTCAACGGTAATTGTTCCGTCAAAAAATCTTCATAATCCTATAAACTACCATGTATCGCGAAGAGGAATTCCCGTCTCAGGCTTTCTTCTTGCGCGAATCTTCCGCCGTATTCCGTCGTAACGGTACTACTGCCGATATCCTCCACGCCTCTGGATTGGACACACATATGCCGGGCGTCAATATAAACGGCCACATCATCCGTATTCAATGCAGCTTTCAATTCGTTCGCGATTTGTACCGTCAAGCGTTCTTGTACTTGCGGTCGCTTGGCACAATATTCTACCAATCGGTTAATTTTTGATAGACCGATTACATTGCCATTAGAAATATAAGCGACATGTGCTTTTCCATAAATCGGAAGGAAATGATGTTCGCAGGTAGATTGGACATTGATGTCTTTTTCCACCAACATTTGCTTGTATTGATATTTGT
>JAHDCE010000200.1 GCA_020630045.1 Saprospiraceae bacterium
GAAACTGGTAGCCATAGCTACCAAGTTGAGGACTGTACGAAGGATAAAGCAAAAATACCCGAAAAGCATATTCCCTAATTATTTATGGCCGGGTACTTAATATCCACTCACCTTGGTGGACAACCCACTCAAGTAGAATTGTCGAATGTCGAATTGGGTTGGAATTATAGGATGGTCAATGCTAGTAATGGCTTTATTTATGGAGATTTTTCAACTGAAATGAAACCCACGAGTAATTTTTTGGTACTACTCGGAATGTGTACGACTATTTATGGAGAAAAAATATTGTTGTCCCAAACACTTCCCCCTTGGGGAGATATGCCCGGAGATGTATCGTTTAAGGGCAGGGAATGGATAGAAGGACATCGTACCGTTTTTATGTGTGGCGGTATGTGGTCGTATCGCAAAAAGCTGTCAAGATTCCGTGATTTATTGGCGAAAGTGAGTGGCGGATTAGTGCAGGAATAATTTACCGGAAAACAGGTTTGTAACCTCTTTGATATTGTTTGCTTAAAACAATATTACTTTTTTAAAAAAAATCATTTTTTGGATTTGATAAATGACTTTAATCGTAACCGATGTCCTCGGTTGCTATGGAGTTTGTATTACATATTACCCATTGAATTTACCTAAAATATTGAATCATGAAAACACTAAGAGTAATAGGTTTTGTTTTGAATTTTTGTTTGTTTTCTTTTTTGATGTTATCTATGGTTGGAGACCTTTTGACCCCCGGTTCAATCCTCTCCCAACCGATGAACAATCAAAACTCTTTTATTTTTGTATTACTGTTTTTTCTATTGATTTCCGTTTTTCCTCCTATGGTCATTTTTATGAAAAAAATGTTGACAGCGAAACCATCAATAGTCAAGCGTGAAATAAGGGGTATTTTAGATGCAGCTATGCCGATGAAACAACTAGAAGAAGGGGAGCAAGATGTTCATTTTTCATTGTATGTTTCATTTTTTATTCAATTGATTATTGGCTTAAAATGTCTTCATTTCCTTTTGATTCGTATTCCGTATAACAATGTAGATGGCTATTACATCTTCGTTTTAACTGTCGCCCTTGCCATATTCCTTTCGGGATGTTTGTCCTTCACATATATTGTTGTTGCCGGGAGGAAAAAGAAGGAAAATGTATGGGTTGAATCGTAATTGGAATCCAATAGGGCTTCACCTCTGTGATATAGGGGGCGGACATTCATCCAACCGAATTCCCCGAAAGGGGTAAAGCCCTATAATTTCCGTATCTTTGCCCCTCAATAATGAAAAACGGATGAATTTCAAATTATCACATACGGATTCCACCCATGGGCACCTCATCATTTTGACAGATGGAGCCGATTTGGAGTGGGTGGAAGAGTACCTAGAAAACAATGAAATCGAAATCATGGCTTCCTTGCTCGCCGAAGGCGTAAAGCAGTTCATGATCCCTCGCAAGGACGGACATGTATTCGTCCAGTGCCTCAAAAGTCATGGCAAGCCTTCCATTACTTCGGAAGAGTCAAGATTGGCCGGAGCTGAAATGTTGAACTTGTTGGAAAATCACTTGGTCGAATCGGTGACCTTGTTAGATAAAGCCGGCTTGAATCAGACTTATGCATATGCGGAAGGTATGGCATTGGGCAACTACCAGTTTTTGAAGTATTTGAATGAAGAAAACAAAAGTAAGGTAGAAAATAAGCTCAAGGATATTCGTGTTCATACCGGAGCTTTGGATGAAGCCGGATTCGAGAACTTACATCATGTAGTAAGAGGAACTTTGAAAGCTCGTGATTTGATCAATGAGCCATTTTCGTATCTCACTGCTCCGCAATTATCCAAGGAGATTGCTGATATGACCGAAGAGGTCGGCTTAGATTTGAAAGTACTGGAGAAAGCGGACATGGAAAAGATGGGTATGGGAGGAATCCTTGCCGTCAATAAGGGCAGTTTCACACCACCCAAGTTCAATATCATCGAGTGGAAGCCCGAGGCCGCCAAGAATGAACGACCGATTGTATTGGTCGGAAAAGGTGTGGTGTATGATACCGGAGGACTTAGCCTTAAGCCGACCAAAAATTCCATGGATTTTATGAAGTGCGATATGGCCGGAGCTGCTACGGTCGTCGGTACAATGATGTCGGTCGCATTGGCAAAAATGCCACTTCATATTATCGGGTTGATTCCTTCTTCTGATAATCGTCCGGGCAATGACGCTTATGCTCCGGGAGATGTCGTCAAAATGTATAGCGGATTGACTGTCGAGGTGCTGAATACCGATGCGGAAGGAAGAATGCTTTTGGCGGATGCCCTGCATTATGCAAAACAATACGAACCGGAATTGGTATTCGATTTCGCTACCTTGACCGGAGCCGCTGTAAGAGCTGTCGGATATGAAGGTATGGCCTTTATGGGAACTGCTGATAGTAAGGTAAAGCATGCTCTTGAAATCAGTGGTCATAATGTATATGAGCGCTTGATTGAATTTCCCCTTTGGAGGGAATATGCCGATCAGCTTAAATCGGCTGTCGCCGATATTACCAACTTAGGGTCTGTCAATGCCGGACATATCACCGCCGGAAAGTTTTTGGAGTACTTCACGGATTATCCTTGGATACATATTGATGTAGCAGGACCGGCATATCTGCAAAAAGCAAGCGGTTATCGTACCCGTGAAGGAACGGGAGTCGGCGTCCGTCTTATGTTCGACTTTTTGAAATCTTATGAATGAGGCCTTTTTCACGAAAGTGGGAAAATTTAAAGTGCTTCTGAGAATAGAAAATAATAATGGCAAAATTTAAAATAGGAATAACAACCGGGGACATCAATGGCATTGGGCCAGAGGTCATTCTCAAAACCTTTATGGATGAGCGGATGCTTCAATTGTGTACGCCGGTCATTTATGGGTCTTCGAAAGTGATGGCATATCATAAAAATATATTGGAGAACGGGCAGGATGTCCGGTTCCAAGGTCATCAGAATGCGGATCGGATTCCGGAAGGTCGAATCAATGTGATTAATTGTTGGCAGGATGGTGTGAATATCACTATTGGGAATCCGACAAAGGAATCCGGACAGTTCGCTTTGAATGCGCTGGAGCAAGCGGTGAAAGATTTGAAGAATAAGAAAATCGATGCCTTGGTCACCGCACCCATCAATAAAAAAGCCATGAATTTGGCCGATTTTCCTTTTCCCGGGCATACCGAATTTTTGACCCAACAATCGCACGGAAAGAGAAGCTTGATGATGATGGTCAATGATGACCTTAGAATCGGTTTGGTAACGAATCACCTTCCCTTACGGGACGTAGCCGATGCCGTGACCAAAGAAAAAGTACAAAAGAAGTTACACCTGTTTCACGAGAGCTTGGTAAAAGATTTCGGTATCGAAAAACCTGTGATCGCGGTATTGGGTTTGAATCCACATGCAGGTGACGACGGAGTCCTAGGAGAAGAAGATGATAAAATCATTCGACCGGTAGTCATCGAGGCTAAAAAGAAAGGTGTATTGGCCATCGGGCCATTTCCCGCCGATGGATTCTTCGGTTCAGGTGAATACAAGAAATATGATGGTATTCTAGCCATGTATCACGACCAAGGCTTGGTCGCTTTCAAATCACTTTCTTTCGGAGAAGGTGTCAACTTCACTGCCGGACTGGATTTTATCCGTACCTCACCCGATCACGGAACCGCCTACAAAATCGCAGGAAAGAACCTGGCGGATGAATCTTCGTTTAGGGCTGCTATATACGCTGCTAAGGATTTGTGGGAGTGTAGGAAAGATTATTATGAAGATCGTCAGAATACAGTGGAGAAAACATTCGTGGAAGAGGAAATACAACCGGAGGATAGTTAACACAACAAAAAAGGCGGCTCATTGAGCCGCCTTTTTTGTTGTTCATAATTTGGTATAAAAGAATATTATGCCAAGCACGAATTATCTAGGAAGACCGACAACATCCATGTCGTCACTAGAAATATCCGAAACGATTTTCTTATTGGTTGATTTCCCGCCCTTCTCTTGAGTCGTATTATCGTGTGTAGATTGAGCACGAAGGTGAGGCGGCGTATAATTAGAAACGTCAGTCGGCTTGTAATTAGCAGCGACGGCTTCAGTATCCGTTTTAGGGTTTTGTGGTACGGTCATGAAATTGTCCGTAGAGATTTGCAATTTTTCAGGCTCTTCCATAGCGATTTCAACTTGTTCCTTTTTAGTGACCGTTGCTTGCTGACTGGCAGCTAACAAGTCATCTTGAACCATGTCTTCGATCTGCTTCAATTGATCCATCTCACGCTTTACCTGCTGGTCATAGATTTGCAACTTGTTTTCTTCGATGATACGGATAAGATTTTCCGCATAATCTTCAGCTGTAGCATAGCCGGATTTTTTTAGTTGGTGGGCCCAACCCTTATAGTCCATCATGTCTAATTCGAAAAGTGGCAAATACACTTCATTTGAATAAAAACGCTGTGTACGGTGCATGTAAGCATCTTCAATACGCTCAAAGTTGATGAAAGGCTCTTCTATAAGATTGCCGTTGTCATCATATGTGTCATCTTTTTTGTAAATGGCACGACTTTTGCAGCTTTCATGGAAACACTTAAGGCCAAAATAGTTGTTGCCTTCAATCGCTAGCTTAGATTTTCCCCAACCGGATTCAACTATTGCCTGAGCAAGCGTGATACTCACCGGGATTCTCGATTCAATCATTTGAACCCTGGCGAATTGAAAATGATACTTTAAAAATTCCGTTTTAACGGAGTTCGATGCTTGGTTGCCATATGCCGGGTATAGCAATCCTAGCAGGAATAGTACAGTTACTAACCTCATACCAAATCTTGTTTTGTTTTCATCAGATTACCGGCTCGCCTTACAGGGGGGAGAAATCAGGAAGCGGCTTTCTCAAAATATGTTTATACCAGTCTTGTTTTTGCCTTTGTCCCACATCTAATTCGGACAAATGGTTTTCTTATGAGAACTAAGATATTTAGATTTTTATAAATTCACAAAATGATTTGTGTTCTCATTTCCTTTATAGATTGGTATAAACCCTTATGATTTCAATGATTCTCCCAGAACACTTTTGTTCTGTTTTTAATAAATTCCACAGAATTATCTTTCCTTACAAATATTCATTTTTTGTGATATCATCACCTTAAGTGAATATTATCAGGATTTTTTTTATTATTGATTATCTGTATGTGTCACACACATTATATGATTATCAGCAGAGCGAAGCATTTCCAATTCTTGGATTTTTGTGACAGGCATGGATTGATATGCTTCTTTTTCGTTATTCGAAAATTTATGAATTCATACTTTTTTAATTGTGTTTTTTATTCACGAAACAACAAAACTGGCCAATGAAAACCTATCAACTCCGTTATGGCGATTTCCGCCTAGACCTCGAACCCTCCGGTATGATATCCGAAAAATGGTTCCGAAATATTTCCCTGAATTGTAACATAAAAGCCCGGCAAGAACTCTTTATTATATTCAAAAAAGGGACTTCGGACTCCCGAAAACACGAAATTTTACAGCAATTCGATCTGATTTTGGCAGAACCTTTAGAGAATGGAGAGTTCGTCGTAAGGGCTCCAAAAGACAAATGTCCTGTTCAAATTTCCTTTTTGCTCCAGCAAATGAAGGACGTTTTAATTGCCGAACCGGACTTTGACACCCCGGTTCACTCCTGTTTCCTCCCTACTGACAACCTACTTTCGACCCAATGGTATCTCGATAATAAAGGTGTGGACCCGATAGGACAAAGGGACTGGGTTTTTCGAAAAGGTGCTGATGTGAAAGCATTCGATGCTTGGGAATTATTACATAGTGTAACCGGAGAATTGGGCAGTAGCAGCATCACGATTGCGGTAATTGACCGAAATTTTGAAATTGATCATCCCGATTTTGAAGGAAAAATCGTAGCTCCGAAAGATTTTTCTCCACATGGTGAATTCACACCTTTCCGGAAAATTATCAAAAAAATCCATCCCGAAACCGGAATCGCCCAAACCGATGCGGATCATGGAACAGCCTGTGCGGGTATCGCATTGGCGAATGCCAATGGAAAAGGAATTGTAGGAATCGCTCCGAACGCCAAGTTCATGCCGATTCGATTGAATTCCGGAAGCGGTCTCGACTTACGTCGAATGTTCAGGTATGTTTATAAAAATGGAGGAGACATTATAAGTTGTAGTTTCGGTACGACTGGCACAGGAATGGGATCGGCCGGTAAGCGTGCGATTCATGAATGTGCGACCAAGGGACGGAATGGTAAGGGCTGCGTGATTTTATTTGCCTCCGGCAATGACTATACCTTCTTAAGAGATGGAGAAGTCGCTACTCATCCGGAGCTAATCGCTGTCGGAGCTACTACTAGTGAAGACAACCATGCACCTTATAGTAATAGAAGTTTGAGTTTGTCCGTTTGTGCTCCGGGAGGTTATGGTCACTCGGGAATGATGTCATCCACTGATACATCATTCGTCGTTACTAGACTAGGAGAGCAGATTCGAGCGGGAATGGGGCAAACCGACAATGATTTATATAGATTCAATGCCGAGGGAACTTCCTTTGCTTGTCCTTTAGTGGCCGGCGTGGCCGGATTGGTGTTATCTGCCAATCCTGATTTGACGGCCAAGGAAGTCAAGGACATATTGGAATCCACAGCGGATAAAATCGGTAATCCATCAGAATACACCAATGGTCATTCTACTAAGTATGGGCATGGTAGGGTCAATGCAGCCAATGCGGTACGAATGGCTTTTAAACGAACGCTCAAAATTTATCCTCCCGCCAAGGAACCGGACTATTCATTTGTCCCTGAGTTCAAGTTTGATTACGGGACGAGCATCAAGGGAGAGTTTGCACCGGATAAGGATTTTGTCCTATATAAATTTAATGTAGGCCCTGAGAAAGTAGGAAAAAATCTGAGGCTTCGTCTAGAAGTACCGGTCGATCATCCGGTGGGTCGGAAGACTTCCGTGTTTATCCGACACAATGGCGCACCGGGATTATTTTCTCATGAGCATGATGTCCAAATGCAAATTGATGAAGATTTTTACAATGAAGAAGTCATCGAGAATTTGCAAGCCGGGCATTATTTCCTCAAGGTGATGTGTTTCCAATTGGCACCGATTTTTGATTGGGTTAAAGATGCTGGCGAATTCGAACTCAATTTTAAATTCGAAGATACGACCGGAGAGTT
>JAHDCE010000201.1 GCA_020630045.1 Saprospiraceae bacterium
GAAGCGGAGTCAGGGCAAAAGATGTTTTCAAAATTTAATATTATTTAGTTTACAGTGTACTAAGAGCCTGTTAAAAATAAAATATTATGAAAACAAAACTCATTATCACTCTATTTCTGGTGCTCCCAATCCTAGGGTTCAGCCAAATTGACCAGTCCGTAGACTTGGTCACCGGTATTGATTATTCATACCGAAATTTGTCGACATCTAGTGAAGAGTCGATGGTATTAAACATATTTGAAGACCGAGAAGAACGAGAAATCGGAAAACTCAATTGGAGATTAGGATTGAACTACAATCGAAGGTTGGGAAAAAAAATAATTTTACGAACAGGACTTCAATTCGCCAGTGTCGGCTACAAAGAAAAAAAGAGAACCGGCATTATCTGGGGAAGCGAATTCAATGATATGGGGGAGTGGGAACCCGATCCGAGTTTGCCTCACGAAATGCAACTCAAAATTAACTATTGGTTTATTGGGGTTCCTATCGCCGGTCGTTATGAATTTAGCCATAAGAAATTTGCACCTTATTTTGAATTGGGGGCGTCTCCTTCCATTTATTTGAGGACACGGATTAAGGCAATTTCGGATATCGGAACAGAAAAAGAAACCTATGATGGTATAGAGTCCGATTTCAATCGATTTCATGTGGTTGGTTTCGCATCATTCGGGGTGAATTATTCTGTTAATGAACAGTATCAATTATTCGGACAACCGACTTTCAGGTATCATTTGACAAAATTGGTAGATGCTCCTATCAATGAGTATTTATACGATTTCGGGCTTGAAATCGGAATAAGAAGAAAAATTTAATTCAAAATAATACAGTGTACTAAGTAGCATGAGTGCGCTGTAATCCAGATTACAGCGTACTCAACACAATTCTCAAGATAGACAACGAGTTGAGCCCCTTAAATCCTTCTATGTGGAACTTGTAATATTCCATGATTCCGTCTAATAGGGCTTGCCGCTCTGATTTATTCATGTTTTCAGGGGGGGGATTTCCCGGAAGGGTGTATTCCAACAACTTCCAAAACTGAGAGAGCGTTTCGTCTAGGTAATGGATATGCGGTTGGTTGGGAACGAACCTGCCCTCTCGTATGTCTAGGAACAGGTCTGTTTTGGGATGCTCCGTACTAGGGGCGAATCCCAGGAACTGCATCAGTCCAATAGGAAATCCAAGCGGGAAATAGGTTGTTTTTTCTGCCCTGTCCAATGTCCTATAAGATTGCTCGATGTACTGGAACAGGGGGACATTCTTTTCTGACTCACGCACCGTTTTTTCTAGGAGTTCGGTCATGAAAAGGGATACAGTGCCTTTAATGACATCAAATGGAATGGACTCATAAATAATGTGTGGCTTGACTTCTTTTATCCTAAGTAAATCTTTGTCATCTCTATGATAAGTCACCATTTCGACCCAAGAAGAAACATTGACTAGGGCTTGTTTGAAGGCGGCGTTTTTTTTTCTGACCCCATTCAGGATATAGGATCTCCTACCAAAATCTTTGGTATAAATATCAAGGATCACACTGGTTTCACCATAATTGACCGACCGCAATACTATGCCTTGGGTAGTAACGAGCATTTTCTATTTCGTGGATAAATCGTTTTTCTTGGTACAGAACGTGTAAGTTATTGAATAAATTCGTCTCCGGATGAGAATACCCAAAACTTTGTAATTTTGGCCGAGATAAACCAATTTTAATCTTATTCATGGACAAACGAAAACGATACGTCATTAGTCTTAGGAACTTTCGGACTTGGCACCGGATGTTGGGACTTTTCATTGCGTTGTTTCTCGTGATAAGTTCTGTGACCGGTATATTGTTGGCATGGAAAAAGAATAGCGACCTGATACAACCTCCTACACAAAAGGGAGCGAGTAAAGACTTATCGACTTGGTTGCCGGTCGATTCATTGGCCCTGATTGCAGATCGCGGATTTTCTGCGGCATTTCCAAATGTGGAAAATAATGGTATCGACCGAATGGACATTCGACCGTCGAAAGGTATTGTCAAAGTGTTGATGGAAAATGGTTTTTGGGAAGTCCAATTAGATGGAACAACCGGCGAAATCTTGTCCATCGCACGCCGTCATTCGGATTGGATAGAGGCTTTGCACGATGGTTCCATTATCAGCGATGCTTTTAAATTCGTTTCAATGAATTTTTTAGGAATCGCCATTTTATTCATGATCATTTCCGGAACATGGATGTGGTATGGGCCTAAATTGGTTCGCAAGTTGCGAAAGTGACGAAACGGTTTTTGTGGTTAACCCAACAATTTTCTCTTTTGTGCTTGGAATTCCTCTTCAGTTAAAATGCCTTTGTCCCTCAATTCTCCCAGCTCTTTTAATTTGGTCAGATTGGTTTCGGATATCGGGTTTATATCATCATCATGATTAAGGGGTTGGCTTTCATCCGGTACACGTTTGTCCACCTCTCCGAACAATTCTCCAATATGTTTTTGTACAAATGACCGGGGCTTGCCATCCCTCACTTCCAATTCTTCAAGAAATTCATCTTCGGCCAAGAGCGACTCGAAATCTTGTTGTCGTCTCAACTGTTCTAGTAAATCCTGTTCTTCGACGTTGGACTCCTGTTGATCCAGTAAGTTTTCTTTGGGCATTTCAAGCCCTTTGATTTCATCATCAGATGGTGAAATCCTGTATTTTGCTTTGACAAACTCGTCAAATTCATCATGTGCTCGGGTATAGGCCAAGGAATCGTGCTTGTGGATTTTTTTGAAATTCACGAATCCGAATTTTACGGCTTGGTCCAAATGAAAAATGGACTTCTCGACATCTTCCATCATAGAATAACAACAGGCGATGTTGAAGTGAACGGCCTTGTCATCATATTTCACATTCAAGGAGCGTTGAAACTCTTTTAAAGCGTGTTCAAATCTAAAATCCCTAAAGTAATTCAAGCCTTTTAGTTTGTAAGGGTTGTTTTGGGCAGGAGGATGTTTGACGATGGGTGACTTCACTTTTTTGATGGGTGTTGTCCGTCTAGGAATCGACTCCCTTTGTGGGGGAGCGACCTTGACCCGATCTTTCGACGGGTGGACATGGACATGTATGGCCGGTTGGTGCGGATTGTATTTGGCTTGAAATTCCTCATCTGACATAATCAGGAATAAAATACCATCCACGATAGGGACAATAGCGAATAATCCGCAAGTGACCAAAGTCAATACGATATATAGAATACCTAGGCCGCTTTGGTTTAGATAAAACCTATGCACACCGAAATAGCCGATTAACAAGGCTAGTATCGCAGCCGTATTTTTATCTTTATTCATGATATGGGAACGAGTGGCTTTTCCTCGATTTGATAAGGTGATACTATTCATAAATCATTATTGAAAACGCTCTGACTAGGGGATAAAGTTGTATCCGATACAAAGGTTTTGCAATGATTCTATACAGAAGCCGTGTTTTTGGCGACAAATGGTTGACCCGGATAGATTCGACAAGTCAATACCGAAACATCATCCGGAAACGATTGGTCTCCTTTGAACGATTCTATTTTTTCTTTTAATAAAGAATTGAAAGACTCGGCCGATAGGTCGCTGTGTTCCAGAACGAATGGATGCAAAAGGTCTTCGTCAAAATAAACCCCTTCATTATTTGTTATGTCGGTAAGTCCGTCGGTATAGGTTACAATTAAGGTGTCTTCTTCGATTTTAATCCTTCCGACCGTGAGGTCGGTGATCTCGTCAACGATACCCAGTATGGTACATCCCTTCGTCAAGGTTTCCAGTTTTCCACCGCTTACCATTACGGGAGGATTGTGGCCCGCATTGACATAAATCATCTCGTTGGTCAGCGTATTGTACTCGGCGATAAAGAAGGTGATGAATTTTTCCCCCTTCGCAGCTTCTTGAATACTTTTATTCAATTCATGAATGAATTGTTCCGCCTTGATACGTTTGTTGATGAGGTATCGGACACTGGCTTGGATGTTGGCCATTAATAAAGCCGCAGCGGCTCCCTTGCCAGAAACGTCCGCGATACAAAAAGCGAATCGTGGATCATCGTAATCTATAAAGTCGAAATAATCCCCACCGATACCAGAGTGCGGCCGATAAATACTGGCCAGTTCGTATCGCTCATTTTTAGGAAGCGTGTCGGGAATCAACATTTGTTGCATGGCACCGGCAAGTTCCATTTCACGTTTGAGTCGCTCTTGTTCCAACTGTTGTTTGAACAAGCGTTTGTTTTCAATGGCTACCGCAATGATATTGGTAATGGTTCTGTAAATCCACCAATAAAGCAGTAGGCGATGAACTCTTCTTTGTGTTTGACGGGTACGACAACATCAAACTGTGAAATCAACGGATGGTCGTCGTCTCTCAGATTGAGGAGCCGAGTATATTGTTGAAGCTTTTTTTGTAATTCTTCTCCGCTGATTTGTTTTTCGATTCCGATGGAAGTAGGGCAACACCAGCTACGATCCTCTTCTCGAATGTATAGGGCCATTTTTTTAATGCCCATTTCCCAACTTAAAAAAGAATTGTACATCGCAAACAGATCCTCCGCAGGCAAATTGTTGTTAATAGCCTGTGTTATATTCAACAAACGGTTGATTTGTAATTGCTTGAGCGTTAGTTCCCGCTCTAGCATTTCGAAGTTTGAGAGATTCTTTTTAATTTCTGAAAAATCTGGCATTTTTGGAATATCATTTCATGGCCAAGCCATTTTGATTCGAAATCTAGTCAATTTTCATGAAATGAAGTAGTGAAAATGGATGTTTTACAAGAATGTTTACTCTTAAACTGTTCAATTGTTGCAATGAACATTGTTCTTGTTACAAATAAGTACCTGGACAAAAGTAATTGAATAAAGATTTTCAAGGGTGTTTTTGTTTTAGTCGAGGGAAGCCCGGAAACTGGTAGCCATAGCTACCAAGTTGAGGACTGTACGAAGGATAAAGCAAAAAGACCCGAAAAGCATATTATGGCCGGGTACTTAAAATAAGGGACACGCCCCAAACAAAAAGGCTGCCTCCGTTTTTACAGAGGCAGCCCTTTTTGATATGATCCGACCCGGATTGGGAAGGCGTGTCGATTAGTATCTGTAATATTCAGGCTTGAAAGGTCCTTCTTTCTTGACGCCGATATAATCAGCTTGGTCTTGTGAAAGTTCTTCCAATTCAACACCGATTTTTGCCAAGTGCAAACGAGCTACCTCTTCATCAAGGTGCTTAGGCAACATGTAAACTTTGTTTTCGTACTTGTCGCTGTTTTCCCACAGTTCAAGCTGTGCCAAAGTTTGGTTGGTGAAAGAGTTGGACATTACGAATGACGGGTGACCGGTAGCACAACCCAAGTTAACGAGACGACCTTCTGCAAGTACAAGGATGTCTTTTCCTTCAATCGTGTATTTGTCTACTTGTGGTTTGATGACCACTTTAGAATCACCGTGGTTGTTGTTCAACCAAGCAATATCGATTTCATTGTCGAAGTGTCCGATGTTACAAACGATGGTTTTGTCTTTCATCGCCTTGAAGTGTTCACCTGTCAAGATATCTTTGTTACCGGTAGCGGTCACGACGATATTCGCTTCTTTAATAGCGTCTTTCATTTTCTTTACGGCAAAACCGTCCATAGCTGCTTGAAGCGCACAAATCGGATCGATTTCGGTAACGATAACACGACATCCGGCTCCTTGTAATGAAGCGGCAGAACCTTTACCTACATCACCGTATCCAGCAACGACAGCTACTTTACCGGCCATCATGACATCGGTAGCTCTCCGAATGGCATCTACACAAGATTCTTTACAACCGTATTTGTTGTCGAACTTGGACTTGGTGACAGAATCGTTTACGTTGATCGCAGGCATTGGCAATGTGCCATTCTTCATGCGTTCGTACAAACGGTGTACACCTGTTGTTGTTTCTTCACTAAGACCTTTGATGTCTTTCACCATTTCAGGATAGCGATCCAAAACCATATTGGTCAAGTCTCCACCATCATCCAAAATCATATTCAATGGTTTGCCGTCAGGGAATGCGGTCAAAGTTTGTTCGATACACCAATCGAACTCTTCTTCGTTCATACCTTTCCAAGCGTATACCGGAATTCCCGCTGCTGCAATAGCCGCCGCCGCGTGATCTTGAGTTGAAAAGATATTACAAGAAGACCAAGTAACTTCAGCTCCCAAGTCAACCAATGTTTCAATCAATACAGCGGTTTGGATGGTCATGTGAAGACATCCGGCAATACGCGCCCCTTGCAATGGCTTCGTTTTTCCATATCTTTCACGTAAGGACATCAAGCCCGGCATTTCTGCCTCCGCCAATTCAATTTCTCTTCTTCCCCATTCTGCTAGGGCAATGTCTTTAACTTTATACTTCAAAGATGTAGTTTCCATTATTGGAATAATTTAAAAATTGAAAGAAATCGTTTCTCAAAAAACGGTGCAAAGATACGTTTTTTTCAGATTACAATGTTCAATTCTCCAAATCGTCGACGATGTGGGCCGTCTCTACAGGTTTTTTTCCAAAATATATCCACTCGAACCATGTGTTAGCCTTCTTGCATGACCGTATTCACGGCCATCAAATTCTTGTTCCATTACCATTTCATAGACCAATATTTTGCCATTGGCCTTCTTACCTGCGATTTGGCAAACTTGGGTTCGGCCCAAAATAGCTCCTGTAATGGCGTGGCTTCGATAGTAATTGACTATTAGTCAGCTCTGTATTTCTCTATTAGAATTGGTATTGATATTCTCTCTTCTTCCATCAAAAATATATCAAAATTTAGATAAGCGTCCAAAAAATCCGCTACGGTATCTAATTGGTCACGAGTGAGTTTTTCCTTGAGCATGGCGATTCTTTTTTCTTGGGACAAATGCCAAACCATACTAGGAACGATACCTGTGTCCCATTCCTTGTAGTGTTTTAATCCAAACACTAAGACGGCGGGTAGGTGAAATATAAACCCCTTATCGTCAAAAAAAGAGAGAACGGCTAAATAGTAACTGTCGCCAATCGTTTCTTTGGGGATTTTAGTCCAATCTTTCGTTTCATCCAACGCCCTGGCTTTTCGCATTTCTTCTTCGCTTCCATAATCGTCGATGACATCGGCTTGTCTCCAGGATACGCCGTCCCCTAATGTCGTTTCCGCGAAAGCGGAATAAATTCTATCGATTAATTCTTGATGTTGCATATTGAATTTTCT
>JAHDCE010000202.1:0-4926 GCA_020630045.1 Saprospiraceae bacterium
AATGGAAGGGGAGAAGGCATGTTTCCGATTGAAGTTGATGACTGGGGACGTTATTTGATACGCGTCTGTGATGATGAAAGCGGGCACTGTACGGGAGACTTTTTCTACGCGGGTTATCCTTCCGGAGATGAAGGTGGTAAATCGGCGACCATGTTGATGTTCAGCACAGATAAAACAGAATATCAAGTAGGGGATAATGTCGAATTGAATATTCCGGCATCCAATATCGCCAGAGGTTTCCTGACCATTGAAAACGGTTCTAGAATCCTCGCCACCAAATGGTTTACCGTAAAAGACGGTGAAAATAAAATTCGAGTGAATGCCAATGACCAGTGGTCGCCGAATGTTTACGCTCACGTCACCCTTTTGCAGCCACACTCACAAGAAGAGAATGATTTGCCGATGCGACAATATGGAGTGATTCCGATCCGTGTCGTAGATCCGGCGACTCAGTTGGATCCGGTCATCACCATGCCCGACAAAATCCGCCCTGAAGCGGAGTTTACTGTAGAGGTGAAAGAGAAATCAGGTAAGCCGATGGCCTATACCATAGCAGTGGTAGATGAAGGATTACTTGATTTGACAAGTTATCCGACTCCTGATCCTTGGCAATACTTTTATGCCAAAGAAGCCCTAGGCGTAAAGACTTGGGATATGTATGACAATGTCCTAGGAGCCTATGGAGGTGATTTGGAACGCGTACTGAGTGTCGGTGGTGGTGTCGGTGGCAAAAAGAAGAAAGGTGCCGACCAAGCACAGCGATTCAAACCGGTAGTGATGCACCTAGGGCCGTTCTACCTCAAAAGAGGAAGGGAAGGCAAGCACAAACTGACCATGCCGAATTATATCGGCTCAGTCCGGACAATGGTCGTTGCCGCCCATGATGGTGCATATGGTAACGCCGAAACGGCAACGCCTGTCAAGCAACCGCTAATGATACTGGCAACATTGCCAAGGGTTCTAGGGCCTTCGGAAAATGTCAAACTTCCTGTGAATGTGTTTGCGATGGAAAAATCCGTTAAAAATGTAACACTGACAGTCGAGGCGAATGACTTGGTGGAAGTCGTCGGGTCGAATACGCAGACGGTCAACTTCTCAAAAATCGGTGATAAATTGGCGGAATTCGATTTGCGCGTGAAAGAGAATATCGGTATTGCCAAAGTAAAAGTAACTGCCAAAAGCGGCAAGGAAGTCGCTACTCAAGAAATCGAACTGCAAGTTCGAAATCCGAATCCATATATGACGGACGTTTATAGTGCTATCTTGGAACCGGGCGAGTCTTGGCAGCAAGATTTCTCTGCCGTAGGAATGTTCGGCACTAACGAAGGCGTGCTTGAAGTTTCCAATATTCCACCTTTGAACCTAGGAGAACGGATGAAGTATTTGATTCGCTACCCGCATGGTTGTATCGAGCAAACGACTTCTTCCGGGTTCCCTCAATTGTATGTGGATCGAATGATCCAACTGGATGAAAAACAGAAAAAGCAAGTTCCTGTCAATATCCAAGCGACTGTGGATCGATTGAAAAAATTCCAGACCAGCAGTGGTGGTTTCGCCTACTGGCCGGGCGACGATTATGCCAGTGCTTGGGGAAGTAATTACGGCGGTCATTTCATCCTTGAAGCCAAGGAGTTGGGCTTTGTCGTACCGGACAATTTGCTGAACAATTGGAAGAAATTCCAGAAGAAGAAAGCCAATAAATATAATCCTGAAGACGGAGAGGATTACTGGTATGACCATAATAGCAGGCAATTGGACCAAGCTTATAGACTCTATACCTTGGCATTGGCCGGTAGTCCCGAATTAGGTGCGATGAATCGCCTTCGCGGCGAAAAGGACTTGTCCGCTGTCGCGAAATGGAGACTGGCAGCCGCTTATGCGATGGCCGGAAAGAAAGATGTCGCCGTAAAAATGATTACCAACCTAGATCGCGATGTCAAGGAATATGTCGAACTGAGTTATACCTTCGGTTCTAGCTTGAGGGATAGGGCCATGATTTTGGAAACACTGAACTTGGTCAAAGATCGTAAAGCCGCCGCAGAAATGGTACAAGCCATTTCGGATAATATGAATTCTGAACGGTGGTACTCGACTCAGACAACGGCATTTTGTCTGATGTCCGTCGGTAAATTCCTAGGAAATCAGAAGGCCGAAAATGAATTCAAATTCGTATATGATCCGAATGAAGGTAAAAAGGTAAATGGTGGCTCTGTGAATCCAGTATTCCAAGCCAATGTGCCAGTTGTTACGATAGGAAGCAATAATGTGTCCTTACAAAATACCTCTGGAGGAGTCCTTTACGCCAAATTGATTTTAACCGGCCAACCGCTCCAAGGAGAGGAAACTGCCGCATCCAATAAGTTGGACATCAAAGTAGCCTATAAAGATGGGGATGGAAAAGTATTGGATCCGAAACGAATCGTCCAAGGAACAGATTTTGTGGCGGAAGTAAAGGTGACCAATATTTCAAAAGTCAACAAGACTTATCGTGAAATGGCCTTGTCACAAGTGTTCCCTTCCGGATGGGAAATCACCAATTCTAGGATGGATGCCGTTAGTGGTGAAGAAGGTGTTTCTTCCTTCGACTATCAGGACATTCGGGATGATCGGGTTTATACTTACTATTATATCAAACCTGGTCAGACCAGAACCTATAAGGTGAAATTGACGGCGGCTTACCAAGGACGTTATTATATGGCGGCGACCGCTTCGGAAGCCATGTATGACAATACCATCAATGCTAGGGAACCCGGTGGTTGGGTTGAAGTAGTGAAACGGAAAGATATATAGATCTTTTCCTAGTCAATTGATACAATAAAAATCCCCTAGGAGTTCAGACGAACTCCTAGGGGATTTTTAGTACATTGTAAATTAAATAAACGACTTATTCAAGGATGAAAGCCAAATCCTCGATATGGTTTTCGACCATTTTTACGATTTGTTCTTCTAGTGAAAACTGAGGGCAACCGTAACCTCGGTTGCAAGATGTCATGGTGCCAAGGGCAACGATTGCGACTGCGATGATAATGGAATTTCGGAAACGTTTCATTTTCTTTTTATTTGAATACAAATGTAGTAATAAGTTGGTTGATAGGATATTCCGTGATAATAAAGATGGTCAATTCTATGACAAGAAAGCCACTCTTTCCGAAATATTCACCTATCAAACGGGTCAAAACAAAGAATTCTTGCCATCCCCTACGCAAATCCACTCTTTTAACCATTGTTTAACGATTCATAGCCAATAGAATAGTTTACGCAATGAATGTTCTTTTGTTTTTGTGCTCAAATATGGTAAATCAAAAATGTGACCAAGTTTTAAAATGCCAAAATGATTGGTGGTTAAAGTTGTAATAAGAACTCCATCGTATCGACTCCATCCGCAAAATCATCAATGGCTGGCTCTTGTGCTTTTCCAAAGGGAATCGTACCGCTAGCGGAAACGATACATTGGATTTCTTCCGTTTTTGATTTCAATTTATCATTTGGGTTTTCACCCTCTCCATAAGTGGAATAATATACGACCGATATCGGACTGACTAACGCTTCATTTTCCGCAAGGATAATACATCCATTATTGAGGTGCTCTATCTTATTCAAGATAAATAAAGTGAACTGATAGTCGAAGTTGTTTTTGTATTTATGATGAAGAACGATTCGATTGTATTTGTGCCATTGTTCCAGTAGAGGATTAAAATCATATCCTTCCGGGACAACTAAATGGGAAACATTGCGGCATCCCAATCCGAAATAACGGAAAACATCTTTGCCGAGTTGAAACAAATCATCTTCCGTTTCTTGTCCGGATAGGATGGCGACAGACGTCCTGTTTTTGCGGATGATGTGTGGGATGGATCCAAAATATTGCTCAAAATACCTAGAAGAATTATTGCTTCCCGTAGCGATGATTCCATCCAATTCTTTTACCGAAAGGGTTTCCGGAAAGGTAAAATAGGCTTGGGCTTCCGGATGCAATTCAATCATTTTCCGGATGAGAAACGGAAGCATTTGGCGATCTCGTTCAGAAAGTTTCGCTACCGTTTTGTGCCCGGCTAAAAATATACAGAGCAAATCATGAAACCCGACCATCGGGATATTGGCGGCAGGAATCAAACCTATCCTTTTTATTTCGCCGGAAGGCGGCAAGTCATACCGATTGGCAAAAGCGGAAAGGTTGGCATGGCTAAGGAATTCCAAGCTGATGGCTTCTAATGCTTTTCGCTGGTTTTCTTCGGTGAACCAAGCATTTTTCAGTGCCGTATATTTAATACAAGCGTCCAATTCTTCACTACCGTTTCGAATGAAATCTCCTAGGTCGAAAAGGGCTTGTATCCTAGTTTCTTTTGTCATGTACTAGAATTTAAAGTTCCAAGTCAAGGAAGGAAGGACGGGGAAAAGAGAAACTTGTTTGGCTTGAACTCCCGTAAAATTACCATCTGCATCTTCCACTGTATCTATATATACAAAGAAGGGATTCCTTCTGTCATATGCATTGTAAGCGCTGAGGGTCAAATCGGATTCTCCCCATTTGGGAAACATCCTGAAAATAACCCCTACGTCCAAGCGATGGTATGGGTTGAGCCGGAAACTGTTTCTGTCCGTATAAACCGGAACCAAGCTGATACCGCTTAGGCTTTCGTCGCCGGCGACCGGAAATTGTCCTTGTGCACCTCCGATGTCTGTGAAGGTGTATCGTCCGACGGGTAGGGTGGTCAAGCTACCCGAACTATAAACCCATGAGGCGGTGGTACTCCATCTTTTCGAAATGTCGTAAATGACGACCACGCTCAAATCATGTCTTTTGTCGTAGGCGGGATGGAATTTTTTACCATCCAATATATCCGGGAATTCTCTCCAAGCCCAAGCAAGTGTATAACCGATCCAGCCTCTGACTTTCCCTGATTTTTTTTCGATGTAAATTTCGTT
>JAHDCE010000202.1:4936-7190 GCA_020630045.1 Saprospiraceae bacterium
AAGAATTGCCCGTTCCGAAAACAAACTCCTCATCTAAGTTTTCATTGACGAATAATTGTGCGCCTTCTCGGAAATCGATAAGGTCGCGACCCCACTTGTAGTAAACTTCATTACTCAGCAAGAACTTTTCTTCTCCGATATTGAACGAGTAGGCGATTCCACCGGCGACTTGGTTCGATCGTTGGGGTTTGATATTGGCATTGGATGGATACCAAACATCAGTAGGCAAGGAGGCGGAAGAGTTGGCGACCAAGTGGATGAACTGTGTCATATAAGCGTAACTGGCTTTGACAGACAAGTTGTCCAGAATGCTGTATTTGGCGGAGAATCGAGGTTCGATTCCCCAGTAAAATTTATCATTAAAAAATTGAGAGAACCTCAACCCATAATTCACTTTGAGCTTGTCCGAAATCTCCCAATCATCTGCAATGTACAATGCAGTTGCGATGGCATCGAAATTTTGTCCGAGATTGAAGTTGAATGTATCGTCATCATCATTGAATGAAAGTCTTCCGACTTCGAATTGATGATAAGTCATGTGCGCTCCGAACCGGATATTGTGCTTGTTGTCCGGTGAGTAGAAGTAATCGATTTTTCCGGTGTAATCTCGAATACCTGACCCCAATTCAAAGGTAGCGAAACCTCCGATTCTGTTTTCGATTTTATAGTTGTAATCCGAAATGGTAAAGGTTGTATTGGAAAACAGTTTGGAATTATATACATGGTTCCATCTAGCTGTGGTGGCGATATTTCCCCATTTAAAAGTAAAGTCGAAATCCTCATCTTTGAAACCGAATACATCGCGTCCAAAATATCCACTGATGAATATTTTATCCTTCTCAGTAATGTCGTAGTTGAGCTTCATATTGACATCATGGAAATAATAATCCGGAATCTGAACCCATTCTTCATTGTCCTCATTGGCCCGATTGACCGCTCTGGTGATGATGTCCACATAAGTCCTCCTTCCGGAAACGATAAAAGATCCTTTGTCTTTGACAATGGGCCCTTCAAGGGTAAGTCTTGATGCGATGATTCCCAAACCACCTGATCCGCTGAATTTTTTGCGATTTCCTTCGTTTAACCTGACATCGACAACAGAGGAAAGACGGCCTCCGTATTGAGCCGGAAAACCTCCTTTGTACAACTGTACATCCTTGACGGCATCAGAGTTAAAGGTGCTGAAAAACCCGAATAAATGTTGTGGATTGTAAACGGTGGCTTCATCAAGCAGAAACAGGTTTTGATCCGATGTTCCTCCTCGGACGTTCAAGCCTGATGTTCCTTCGCCACCGGAGGCGACGCCCGGTTTGAGTTGCAATGTTTTTATGATGTCCACTTCACCGAATAGAGCGGGGAGTAGTTTGGCATCTTCCATTGTAATCCGTTCGACGGACATTTGGGTGGAATTGACGGTTTCTTTGTATGAATCTGCGGTTACGGTAACCTCTTCTAGCAATTCTCCGAATGATAATTCGACATCCATAGAAATGTCTTCATTCGCCGCTAGTCGAATTTCTTGGGTTTGGAAACCCGTAAAGGAAAACGCAAGGGTTACGGAATCTCCGGCAGGAATCGAAATGGAATAAAATCCATATTCATTCGAAATGTCGCCATCTCCGGTTTCTAAAACAAAAACAGTCGCCCCGATTAAGGTTTCCCCTGAACTTTTCTCCTTGACATAGCCACTGAGATCCACGGTTTCTTGTGCTTGGATGGAAAAGAGAGAAAGTACGAAAATAATAAGGAGTGAAAAGTGTTTCATGTTGAATTAAGCCTGAGCTGATTTTACCTGTTCGGAAATTCTTTTCTGACAACCCGTGTACTCGATAAATGATCGTGCCAGCATAGAGGTCGTGGACTGAAGAATATCATGGATATGCTATTAAATGGAATATATCGGCAAATTGTTCTAAGGATGGCATAAGCGACTCCGGGAGGAGTGCCGTCAGCCTTTACCACTTTACATCTTGTTATCATTTTGCCTAATGTGGCACCCCAGACACCTTCCATGAATATGTAGTATGCCGGTGGAAAAAAGAGGACGGTGAAGCCGCCTAAAGCCGAAATGTTTTCATGATAAGGCCCGGCTTCGCCCCCCAATGCTTCATCAACGAGCATAATTCCTATAAATAGTGCGATGAAAAAGCAGGTGTCTAAAAATCTGTTGGCAAACCGGACAACACCGTTGACTAGATAGTCATTGGGTTCAGGAGGGACAATATCCTCATCTATTATATCAAAAAAATCGTCC
>JAHDCE010000203.1 GCA_020630045.1 Saprospiraceae bacterium
AAGTAATCGAATAATGATTTTCGTGTGTATTTTTGTTTTAGTCGAGGGAAGCCCGTAGACTGGTAGCCGTAGCTACCAAGTTGAGGACTGTACGAAGGATAAGGCAAAAATACCCGAAAAGCATATTCCCTGGTTATTTATGGCCAGGTACTTAATATCTATTGTAGTCGGTATAACTTGTAGGGACAAGGGGCTTTTTATACCTTTAGACCAAGAGTTTTTGGCTTAAATATTAGCTTTTCTTAAAACTATGGAGGAAATCAAAGCAATCATTACCGGATTGTCGGATGTGGATTGGGCAGCGTGGTTGCCCTATTTGGTCATTCCGTTTTCAGCCGCATTTATTGGTTGGTTGACCAACAAGCTCGCCATTCAGATGACATTTTACCCCATTGAATTCAAGGGGAAAGTTTTGAATGAGAAGTATTGGTGGGCCCGCGTGGGTTGGCAAGGCATTATTCCGGCGAAGGCGACCAAAATGGCGGGGATGTCCACCGAAATGATTTTGGAACATCTCATCGATATCAAAGAAATATTCGCCCGGCTTCAGCCGGATCGGGTAGCGGAAGAAATGGAAGTCAATATCCGCGCTTTATCCCGTAATACCGTGGAATCCGCCATGAAAGAACACTTGCCCGTGCTTTGGGCGACCATTCCTAAAAAACGGAAAGAAAAAATCATTCAATCCGCTATCGATCAATTTCCCGATGCGGTCGAATCCATTATGGAAGATATCAAAAGTGATATCATTGACCTTTGGGATGTCAAGGGGATGGTACTTGAAAAAATAGACGAGAACAAAGAAATCATGAACGAGTTGTTCCTTCGCTGCGGATGGGAAGAATTCAAGTTCATCGAACGTTCCGGTTTTTATTTCGGATTCTTATTTGGATTATTACAAATGGTCATGTGGTATTTTATCCAAGATTATTCTTGGGCTTGGTGGACACTGCCCATTGCCGGTTTGCTTGTCGGTTACTTCACCAACTTTATCGCTTTACGTTTGATTTTCCATCCGGAAAATCCCATCAAAGTCGGTCCTTGGACATTTCAAGGACTAGTCGTCAAACGACAAGAAGAAGTATCCCGCGAATTCGGTAAAGTATTGGCGAATCGCCTGTTTACTATGCGAAACATTTTTGAGAACATCATTTATGGTCACGCTACCGGCAAGATTGTGGATTTGATTGAAAACACAGTCAATGAAGTCATCGACAAAACTGCCGGACTCAATCGCTCTTTGATACAAATCGCTTCCGGCACCCATACCTATGAAAATGTAAAGGGAATGATGGTGGATACTTTTAGGGAAGAATTGCCGAATAGTATTGCTGAAATTTTCGATTATGCCGAAAATGCCTTCGATATCGAAGACACGGTACGGCAAAAAATGTCTGAACTCCCACCCAAAGAGTTCATGGGTTTTATGCGACCCGTCTTCCAGGAAGATGAGTGGAAGCTGATTTTGGTCGGTGCTCTTTTGGGTTTGTTCGCCGGCTTTTTACAGGTGTTTATATTAGTGGTTTGACAAACAAAATAGAGCTTCTTATTTCCAAAACTCCCACCACTTTTTAGGTCTTACAGTTATTTCCGGTAACAATACAGAAAGGGTAGATGGTAATTCGATATCAATGGTACAGTCTCCTAGGTCAAAGGTTTTTGGATCGGGGAATTCTATATTTTCTTGAAATAGATCCTCTAGGGAATATTCAGGGAAGAAAATGTTGATTCGTTCCCTGAAATGATTGATGATGTGGCTGTATTTGGATTCGTCATGGTTCGGAAAATTCAATTTTGTCAACCCGTTTTTTATCGCATATTTAGCTTGTTCATATTGATTTAAAGATAACCAATATTCCGCGTGTAAAACCGGATGTAGGTAATGCGGTGCTATTCGTTCATGAGTTTGGTAAAATTCGAAATAGGGGAGTGCGGTATCTTCTATATAAGATTTTAAAATCAATACGAAGTTTTCATAATCGGGCCACTTGACATGAGTGTGGAAGTCGATGTTGATTTTTCTTTTGTCCTTGTACATCGGAAGGGGAATAGGTTGCGTTTTCCGAATTTGATTTTTGGGCCGGCCGCTGGGATGTGCGAAGTAATCACTATCGAACGTTTTTTTCCACCAATTCAATAAATGGTCGGATTGGATTTCCAGGAGATTTTGTGGGAGTTTACAAGTTTGCCCGCCGATATTTTCGGAATCGGAAAAACGGATGATTTGTCGAATGTCATTTAAAGTTCTTTCAAAAGACAACTGCTCCGGATGATAAATGAATTGATGTGATGCAAGCAGTGGTTTTATATATCGTTCAATATTTATTTGAAACGTTTTTTTATGAAGCGGACTTTTGCAATTTACGCGATCATATGGATATTTTATTTTTAAATAAGGGGGGAATTGTTCAGGCGTAACCGCTGGTAAATATTCATAAAAAAGAGCGTCTTTTTCCCAATGATAATCAAAGGGGATTCCTAGTAGTCTTTTTGCAATATGAAATCCGAACATTCCTCCGATTTGGTCATGGGTCAATGGCTCTTCCGAGTCGTGGAGGACATATTTCAGTCCATTTTCTGATTTTGTATAAAGGGCTTTTTCTTCTTGTGTTTCCTTTACCATTTTCAATTAGACAATAAGTATATGAATTGACGGAGTCGTGGCATTCTAATGCCAATATGGATTGATGGGGGAAATGTTTGTACAACGCCTGCTCAAAGTCGGTGATTTCACTACTTCGGAAATATTGGGAAACCAGTCGGCCGAATACAATATAAGACTCTTTGTATTCAGCGACAACAACGGATTGGGCGGGTATTCCGGAGAATTGTTTTCCTTGGCTTCGTCTATTGAGGGCGAATCCTTGAAGCCCTAAGTTTTCCAAGAGTTTTTCCTTAGAATCTCCTTGGGATTTTTGAATAACGATTGTATCAATGGAATATCCCATATGTCATTTTTCTTCAAGGTACTCATAATAATTCGTCCGTTTTTCAGGTATCATATCCAAGCGCCTTAGTGTTTCGAAATTGAGGGAGCCAACAGGTAATTTGTTTTTCTTTTGGAAATCTACTAGAGCCCTTCTAGTCGCAACATCAACCATATTGGTAACGGGGATATCATAACCCAATTTTATCAATCGGATTTGAAGGGTTGAAATTGGCGGATAAGCAGGGATTCCTGTACACAATATCTCTCGGAATTTCGACCAATTTTTGCCTTTTAGAAAAACGACTTTGGTAAATGACATTCCTTCCGTCCATTCCGATTTGAATTGTTTGGATACCATGACCTTGGCGGGTTCCTTAACGAGAGAGTAGGTGTGAGTGAAAGTAATCGTGTCCTCTTTTCCGGAGATTTGATTCTCGGACAATCGAATCGTTTTGTATTTGATTTTAGCCGGAATTGTATTGAACTCCAACGCTAGGGAATATGTCAAATCTGCAGAGGCGCAATTTCGATCGATAGCATAAGGATAGATTTCAGGAAAAAGATAACTTTCCGCATATTCATATCCGATGTCATAATAAACGATCGTGTCTTTTTTGTAGGCTTTGTATATGAATAACCTTGGGTCGATTTTCTCCTTGTGTACCTTTTCGATAGTATTGAATTTCGGAGGAAGGAAATAAATGAAATAGCCTTCATGTCGGGAAGAATCGATTTGAATATTCTCTCGTTTTTCCCATCCTTCCGGAAATCGAACGGAAACATATTTTTTTCCTAAGTGTACATGTTGAAAATCAACCTCTCCTTCTTGTAATCGGTTGGATTGTCCAAATGATAATATTGGAATAAGAAAGTAAAGTATAAGGACTTGATATTTCATGTTGAAATTATTTACACTTATTACAATACCTTTTCTTCGCTCCAGCGGAACGCAATAGTTGGAATTCATTTTCCGCCCATTTACACCACCGTTTCGGATTTTTGCTATATGCCTCCCGATGCCAATTCGAAATTTCCGCATCTCTGACCCACCATTTATATGCGAGGGCGGTTTTTATTAAAATAAAAGAAGCGTTTTCATCTCTTTTTGAACGCTGGACAGTGCGGCCGAGATACTCGACGGTTTGTCCATATTGACTCCAATGGTTAAAAAACAATGACAGTTTGATGCCGTCTTCCAAGTTTTGAATTTGTGACCTAAAATGTCCCGTAATAAAATCAAAAGAATCATCTAGTTCTTTCCTTTGTCCCACCTGACTGAAGTAACGAATGGCTACTAGGTGGTAATTTAAAATGAACTCAGGCTTTTTTACTTGGTTGACGATGATTTTGGCCTTTTGGGGTTCTAGTATTTTTCCTAGCTCTTTTGCCGCCAAATCCCAATCGTTAAGTAAACGGTCGGCAGTAATGGTATAAAGGTGTAGTAAATTGGATTTGGCGTCTAAAGAAAGGCTGCTGGGCTTTTCTATCCAATGACGGGCGAATTTTACCACTTGGTCTTGTTTGGAAATATAGTATCTACTCATGAGTGCGGCTGCGTTTTGAACCAGCCGAGGCTCTTGTAAAAGCTTTTGGAAAACATCGTCATCAAGCAGGATTTCTGCATTGTCCTTTCGGACAAATATTTTGTACATCGCTCGATTGGCTCGGTCGATTTCTCCTTTTAGAATAGCGTCTTTTAAATTGGATTCCTCATAAGCCAATGTATTGGTGTCGACTTGTTTTTCTTTTTTATAAAAAATAACGGCCTGGGCACGTCGCTGCTCGAATAGCAGTTGTTTCCAATCATGGTCCTCGTTGGATTTAACGAACTCACGGATGTCATATTTTGGTAAACGAGCTGTCTCCCCAAGCCCCAATTCTGAAAGTTGGGAATAACATTTTCCCCAGTTCTCTTTTGCGTTAATATTGATTTTCCCGGAAGGGAAACCCAATTCATTCACCAAATAATCACGAATAAAATTAGCGCGTCCTGAGTGAAGTCTTTCGTTGATACTCAGATTACCCTCTATCGAACTAAAACATCGGACTTCAATCCGTTCCACCGAGGCGTCCAACGGAGGTATTTCGGGTAATGCGACCGGTTCGGTTTTATTTTTTTTGAAATCGAAATCCACTTCGACCTCTACGGTGGTCATCGCCGGTTGTAGAGCGATATCCGGAAGTTCTTTGATGATGGGTTGGGTAGCTGATAACCGATATCTGTCATGAGGGACATGTACCGGAGTGGCGTAAGAACAAAACGAACCGTCTTTAATGAAAATGGCGCTTAGACTGAGATCTTTTCCTCGCAATGCCTGCGGTATTTCACAGATTTCCACGATGAGTCGTTTATTTCCCTTGGCCTCATTGTCCGCCAAAATATCAGGAGCGAATTTGGGTTTTCCCATGACGCCATCATAAATGGAAGACATGTCCAATTTGTTTTTCCCATCACAAGGAAATTGTTCCCTCACCAAAAAGTCTATGGCGATGCCATCCCGCTCGCCGGGCATCAGTTTTTTGAACCATTCGATATCATTATATTTTAGAATGATTTTGTCGCCCCTTATTTGCAAACAATTTCCCATTTGAATCAATAAGTTCGAATAACGATTCATCATAAAATCACAGCCCTCACTTTTCACCCTTCCGGAAATGCCGAAGGCATTATTGGACAATTGCCCCGGAACCCGATGACCCAAGGTGCCGAATACCTGGGTTGCATATAATTTCGTTTTGTCCTTATTGAGGGCGAATCCGAAATCCCCGAGTTTAAAATCCTTGTTGATCATATTTTTGTAATGACCTTCCGAGTTTTTCCATTGGTTGAAAAACTTATTGGCGATGGATTTGATTTTCCCCTTGGAAACAGGGAAGGCAGGTGCCTTTTGGGAGGCACAATTTTCTCCTGCGATTTCGAAGTCTTTTCCACCCGCCATATGAACCCGCTTGAAAGGGGTTTCCATATCTTTTCCAGACTGATTATGCGTAAGCCAATCTTTAGCGGCTATATAGTCGGTATGTTGTGCCGCCGCTTTTTCAAGGAATTCATTGAAGGCTAAAGGAGAACGTCCTTTGTCTTTACGTAGTTTATTGATTTTTTTCGCAAGTTCTTTTTTGAGAACCAGCAATTCGGCATCATTGAATTGACCATAGCCGATTTGAATAACAAGAAGGGAGAATAAGAGGGTAATTATAGGTTTCATGAATGAGTTTGGGTAAAAAAATAGGTCGTCAATAAGACTTGTATCTTATTGACGACCAGACCTAATAAAAGGTTGTATGAAATGTACCCTAGATGGAAAGGTTACACTTCTCCCCCTTCACCCGAATTTATGAATAGAGCCAATGCTTCATCCGCTTTCAATTCTTCTAGGAGGGCGAGTTCATCTTCACTCAATTCACCCTTGTTCATGAGTTGGGTATATCGGGTCAATCGTTTGAAGTTTGAATATTGAGCCATTGTATCCAAGAAGAAATTTTGGATGGATTCCAATTTGTTGTTGCTTCGCCCGTTTTCCAATTCCGTCATCAGGGTCGCCGCTTTTTCGTTGATTTCCATATCGGGTGTTCCGTCATGTTCCCTAGAAACACGTAGGACGATATAAGAGACATCTTCTACTTGATGCAATTTACCATTGGTGTCTTTTTTATGGACTAACATATTGTCTCCTAGGAACCAATCATCCGCATCGATATCTTTATCGAAACAAACCAAGAAGCCGGGTTGTAAATGCTTTTTACCGATGTTTTCTTCCGCATTGATTGCCAATGTGATTTCTCCTTGTACGATGGTATCGTGGTCATCTATTCGGTCAATAAGGTTCATCAAGGAGTTCGCCGCTTTTTGTGCCAGATTGGTGAATGGCAAAAAGATGGGGAATGCTACCGCAAAAGCGCTGGATCCCATGTTGGCGACCTTATTGACTTTGTCAAAACCCTTATCTCCGACTCCGTCTTCATCATACATGCCGACTTTGAGTACGATTTGATTCCACTCGTCCGCTAGGAAATCATTGGTCGAATAAATGATGGGATGCCAAGTGACGTCAATAGGTTTTTTGGCCGGAACTTCCGCTTCGATCAAATGGATTTTTTTTACGGGTTGCCGTTCTCCTCCTAGACTATATCGACTGGTAATGACGATGTCATTGTGCCTTTTCTTTCGCATCACTTTGTTCTCGTCAAAGCTTTTGGCGGCCCATGCCTTTTC
>JAHDCE010000204.1 GCA_020630045.1 Saprospiraceae bacterium
GGCAAATTAGCCCAATTGGGAGGTCTTCCAAAAATGTTATCCACTGCGAAAAATTTCCTAGGAATTTCCACGAATATGTCGGAGTCCCCATGGAGAAGATATGCTTCAACAAATGCATTAAATGGCTTATATACAGCTCTAAAAATGAAGGGCGATACAGTCAATACTGCAACGTTGAAAAAATACATCGATGAAATCAAATCCAAGGAAACGAATGGACAGCTGAAAAACATTTATAATAATTTTGGCAACTAATCCATTGATTTTCAATAGTTAAAATGAGCGTCACTCGAAAAAAATCGGGTGACGCTTTTTTGTTATTATTTTTTTGGCATGGTCTTGGAAAAGTAATAAGTAACCGAATGAAATAAAAAGGCAGCCTCCCCCCACCAAGCCTTTTTTCATTACAAAACATAACGACGTACTAGCAGAGAGACCTCCCTTTAGAAGAAACTTTAATGTGTCTTTTAAACCCGTCACTGTTCGAAAAGGAACGAGGATGAGTCCTTAAAATCCGGCTTGGATTGTGCCAACAAATCAGTAATAATCAAAACCACTGTCGTAATGTTTACCAGCATTAACAAACAAGAAGGAAAGTCACGAATCGTTAAAACTGTAAAACCTAGTGTCATGAAAAAGAGTGTTACCACAAATGTAGCGCAGAGGAGAAGTGAGGGAGGATTTGTTTGGGTAGGTTAATACCCGACAAAACGATAGCACCAAGTTCCTAGCCATTCAAAATCGAAACACAAAACATCACCCATGTTGTCCGCCCTCCTTATTCTTTCCGGCGGCATGAATATGACAAACCTGATTAATCAGGTGCATCTTCCAAATCATTGATTCCTGTAAGGGCGTTTATTTCTCCGAATGCTTGAACGAGTTCTTGTTCAAGGAGTTGCTTTTTGCGCTCACTGGCTTCGAAGTCCCTTTTTACGCCTTTCTTATCGGAATCCATCTCGTACTCGTCTATCGTTCCTTTGATTCGATAGTAGAGGTTCAACAATCCGTTCTTGGCCCTGATGGGTTTGGAACCGGGTTTTTTGAACATTTTATTCCAAAGCGTTTGTCCGACATTGACCTTGACCCTGTAATGGATGTCCTGGTCGAATGTATGTTCTCCATTCAATGTCAAATTGATGGCGTTGTTTTGTATCAACATCACCGGTATGGTCAAGGTGCTATTTTTGATTTCAAGCAAATTCCTGACTTTTGAAAAACGGATGTGACGCAAGTCTTCCAATTTGACGAAAGTCGAAAAATCGTCCATCATTGCGAATTTGATCAGCTCACCATCATTAATAGTGGCATCGGTGATGACATGTAATTTATCCATCAAAAATTCGCCCTTTTCATCCCAGAAAGCATCAATTGCAATTTTCGCGTCTATATTTCCTTTGATGTTTTTGTGGGTCAAATAGTCTTGTCCGAAATTCTCAGTTTGATAAAAGAATTCTCGTCCGTCAATTTTTTGACAGGTCAATTTGGCTTTCAATTCGGGCTTTTCTTTAAAGAAAATAATACCATCCAAACTGAATGTTCCATCCATCGCATTCAAACCACCATCTACTAACAATTCACCGTTTCGAAACACCAGCTTTCCGTTGAAGTCTTGCCCCTTGATTTTACCATAAGTAAATGACTTTATCTGAGCGGTGAACATTCCATCCAAAAACTGTGTGATTTGTTCTCGTTGTTGTAATTGTTCCGTTTTGAGGGAATCGTACAATTCCTCTTCCACCGTGCCTTTTTCGGGCACGGACGACAAGGCCATCAGTTTGTCAAAATCCAACTTTTCGGCATCTAGTTTTGCATTAAACACCAAGCGGGCGTCTTTGGAGTTGATGGAATCGGCCAGAAGTACCGGCAATAAATTATTACATGTTCCATTAAATTCCATTTCGCTACCAGCCCCTTCAAGTGTCAAATTTTCAACTGACAAATCATTACCTCTCAGTTTGAATTTGCCTTTGTCAATCAATAATTTTTCACCATTCGATTTAAAACTGATATCATCGAAATCCACTTCGCCTTCAGACGTAATTTTGTACACAAGTGAAGGATTCATCATGTGCTCATACAAGCCTTTCACCCTAAACTTCGAAACTTCGATGTCCCCTTTGCCATCCTTAATCATATCATCGTCCAAAAATTCCGTGATGAAATCAAAAGGAATAGTACCTGTATAATCCATCTCTATGTATGGGCGGTCAAAATCTTCAACCATCAAGGATAATTCTTGGATTTCTTTACCTAAATATCCTTTGAGCCTATCAATTTTAAGTACGGAGGATTTCAATGTACGATCATTTCCATTATCAAAGTTCGCCTTGAAGGTGAGGTCTTTGAAAGGCTTTGCGAGTTGTGGGCCAGTAATGCTTCCATCGTCCAAGCCCAAGGTAATATCGACCTTGGGCATTTTATGATCACCGGACTGCCCCTTTACTTTTCCTTCGAATGTAAAATCCCCCTTGCTTTTCAAGCCGACCAAATTTTCGACATAGCCTTCGGGCAACAACTCCAACAAGGATTGTAACGTACAATCTTTGCCATCGAACTCTAAATCGTAATCAAAATGTTTTCCCGATTTTTTGACTTCGCCACCTAGGGCGAATTTATTTTCTTCGATGTTTAATAAAAATGATTTGATTTTATAAATTTCGTTGGACAAATCCACATCCACATCCGCATCGTAGTTAATCCGCTTTCCGGCGAAATACCGCCCATCGGGTGTTTCTACAAAAACCGTTTCAAAATTCGCCTGGCTATTCAATGCGAATTGATTGTCGGAAAACTCTCCGGACATATCCACCCGATCCACATTGATTCGGACATCCATTTTTGACTGTTCATCCACATAAATCAATTCCACGTCCTCCATCAAGGCTTCTTCTAGTTTGATATTCAAATCCGTTTCGGAATCACCTCCCGAGCCAGAATCCGACTCGACTAAGATATCAAAATCCGGTTCTCCTTTCTTGTCGATATTTACGACCAAAGCACCATCTCTAATTACCATAGAGCTAATATTTATTCGGGATCCGAATAAACTAAACAGTCGAAATCTAAAAGACAACTCGTCCGCTTCTAGTAAATTTCCGGTTCCCTTGTCATTGGGAACTTGCACTTGATTAAGTGTTACCGCCGCACTCGGAAAATATTTAATCAATGTCAAATCATAATCAGCGACCTTGATTTCTTCAACCAAACCTTTATTAATCTCTCTGATGACAGCGTTTCCGATTCGATCGGCAAAGAAGGAAGCCCCTAGGGCCAGGGCCAGCAACAATACAACTAGGATTCCCATAAACCACAGGAATATTTTGAGGAGTTTTTTTCTTTTTTTTGCCATGTTGGTAATGATGATTTTTCACGGATTGAACCATAATTAATGGTTCCCCAAAATTAACACCTTAAACCTCTCGACGTTAACGGATAGTATAATTCTTGCCGATTTCGGAAAAATAATATCAGAACCTACTACTTTCGCATTTGTTTTGAACAAGAGTTTTAATAATCCCTGAGAAACATATTGCAATAAAGGATTGATATATCATGAAAGTAACAGATTATTTTAAGCAGGCTAAAAGCACGCTTATTTCTTTTGAAGTCCTCCCACCATTGAAAGGGGGAAGTATGAATAGTATTTTTAGCACTTTAGACCCATTGATGGAGTTCAAACCTCCATTTATTGATGTGACTTATCATCGGGAAGAATATGTATACAAGCAACGGCCAAGCGGATATTTTGAGAAAACCGCTATTCGTAAACGCCCCGGAACAGTAGGGATTTGCGCATCCATCATGCATCGCTACGGTGTAGATGCCGTTCCTCATTTGATTTGTGGAGGTTTCACCAAGGACGATACAGAAAATGCGTTGATTGACCTAAACTTCCTAGGCATTAACAACGTATTGGCCTTAAGGGGAGATGCACGGAAATTCGATGGAAAATTCATTCCTCAACCCGGAGGAAACATTTATGCACTGGACTTGGTCGAACAAGTTCAGCGAATGAATAAAGGCGTGTACTTGGACGACACCATCATAGATGGCACCCAAACGGATTTTTGTATAGGTGTAGCCGGTTACCCGGAAAAACATTTTGAAGCACCGAATATGGCGACTGATTTGCAATACTTAAAAGCAAAGATAGATGCCGGTGCCGATTATATTGTAACTCAGATGTTCTTTGATAACGACAAGTTTTTTAAGTTCGTTGACAGTTGTCGAGCTATTGGAATAGATGTCCCGATAGTACCGGGATTGAAACCCATTACAGCCCCCTATCAATTGAACTCTATTCCACGATTATTCCATATTTCGTTTCCGGATGAAATGACTGAAGAATTGTTAAAATACAAAGACGACAGGAAAGCATTTAAACAAATCGGAATCGAATGGTGTACCAAGCAATCCCAAGAATTGAAGAAAAAAGGAGTGCCTTGTTTACACTACTATACAATGGGTGACGCTAAAACTATAAAAGCAATTGCGGAAAAGGTGTTCTAGTACTGCTACTTTTTCACTATCTTGACACCAGATCAAAACAAGGGGGAAAATATGGTCTATAATTTCGCTGAACGAAATACCATTGTCAACAAATATGTCGCCGAAATCCGAAGTGTGGATATCCAACAAGACCGGATGCGGTTTAGACGTAATTTGGAAAGAATTGGTGAAATCATTGCTGCTGAAATCAGTAAGACTTTCACTTATATCCCCCATGAGGTTGAGACACCACTAGGAATCGCAGAAGTGAATCTTCCTGAAAACAGGGTCGTCCTTTCAACCATCATGCGAGCCGGGCTTCCGATGCACCAAGGGGTATTGAATATTTTTGACGATGCGGACAATGCATTTGTTTCCGCTTATCGAAGACATCACAAAGATGGATCATTTGAAATCAACCTTGAGTATGTTTCATGTCCCAATTTGGAAGGTTGTACACTTATTCTTGCCGACCCGATGTTGGCTACCGGTGCATCAATCGTCACTACGTTGACCGAACTCAAGGACTACGGAACACCAAAAGATATCCATGTTGCCACCGCCATAGGCTCCGTGGATGGTGTGAACCATGTCAGAAGGTTTTTCCCCGAAGCATATGTTTGGGCCGGAGCCATTGACGAAGAACTAACGGCGAAGTCATACATCGTTCCGGGACTAGGTGATGCCGGCGATTTGGCATATGGAAGTAAAATCCAAGACTGACACCCATCGTTTTTAAAACATTTTTATGCTTCAATTATCCGGAAAATATCCTGAAAAACGCTTGTTTATTACGGGAGCTGCCTCGGGACTAGGTTTCGCTTTTTGCCAGCATTTCGCCAAGGACGGATGGACTATCGGGATGTCTGATATCCAAGCAGAAACATTGGCGACAGCCGCAAAAGAAATTGAAGCCACCGGTGCTACGGTTTTCCAGTACATATTGGACGTTTCTGATAAAGTCGCCTATGAAAAAGTACGACAAGATTATTTGAATGACGTTGGAGGAATTGATGTCCTTATCAACAACGCCGGAGTAGGAGACGGTTCGCCCTTCCATCAATATCCCTTGGAGGATTGGGAATGGATGACCGGCATCAATCAGATGGGTGTTCTCTATGGTTGTCATTTGTTCGCCCTTGATTTCTTATCCCAAAAGAAGGGGCATGTCATCAATATCGCCAGTGCGGCCGCTTATGCGAATGCTCCCGGCATGGGGCCTTACAATATGACGAAAGCCGCCGTTTATTCCCTTTCGGAAACCTTGTTTTATGAATGGTCACCGTTGGGAATCCAGATATCCGTGGTCATGCCGACGTTTTTTAAAACCAACATCATGCAGTATGCTCGCGGGTCTAAGGAAGCCCTCAAATCCGCGGAGAAACTGGTCACCAAATCCAAATACAAAGCGGAAAATATTTCTTTGGAAATTTTAGAGAAAGCCGGCAAAGGCAAATTCGAAATTTTGCTTCCCAAAGAATCCCGTATCGGATATCGAATGAAGCGATGGTTTCCTAGTATATTCCGCAAGCAGTTATTCCGCCTTGCGGCGAAACAAATGAATCGTAAAAAATAATTTTCACAAGCAATCAATATCATGGACCGACCACTCGTAAGTATTATCATGGGATCTGACTCCGATTTGCCGGTCATGAAAAGTGCCGCGGAAATCCTAGAGCATTTCGAAATTCCCTTTGAGCTAACTGTCGTTTCCGCCCATCGTACACCTGAGCGCATGTTCAACTTCGCCAAACAAGCGGATGGGCGGGGTATTCGTGTCATTATTGCAGGAGCGGGGGGAGCCGCGCACTTGCCCGGCATGGTGGCCTCCTTGAGTCCATTACCGGTCATTGGAGTTCCGGTCAAATCCAGCAACTCGATAGATGGTTGGGATTCGGTATTGTCCATTTTGCAAATGCCAAACGGTGTGCCTGTTGCTACAGTCGCTCTTAATGCCGCAAAAAATGCCGGATTGTTAGCCGTTCAAATTTTAGGAACGTCAGATAAAAACACCCTAGAAAAAATGAAGGCGTACAAACTATCTTTATCAGAAGGTGTTCGATTTAAATACGAAAAGTTAGAAAAAACGGGTTATAAGGAATATGTCAAGGATTGATTCCTGATAATCGCCCGAGCCTTACCAACCATTTCGGAACCGAATTATAAATCAAATTCATGACACAGCAACCGACCGTCAGATTTCCCCGACAAGACAAAACACAATTTTTCGCGACCATCCGCAAGCGAGTGAATCAATATTTTGACGACAACAATATTGAAAAAACAGCTAACACAAAAATGCATGTGAAAACATTCACTATGCTCGCGATGTACTTTGTTCCATTCATCATCCTCCTTACTCAAGTGTTGCCAGATTGGACTGCCATCTTGATGTATGCCCTTATGGGGGTGGGATTGTCCGGTATCGGCTTATGTATCATGCATGATGCCAATCATGGTGCCTATTCCAAAAACAAATGGGTCAATGAAATACTGGGATACACGCTCAACATCGTAGGAGGAAGTTCATTTACTTGGAAAATCCAACACAACGTACTCCATCACACTTATACCAATGTTTATGAGTTGGACGAAGACATTGACGACAAACCGTTCCTCC
>JAHDCE010000205.1 GCA_020630045.1 Saprospiraceae bacterium
GGCGAGATTCAATTTTTGAAGCTCTTGGCCGGCGGCCATGTTGGGTGCGTCGGCAGGATCGAGGGAAGTCACTTCATGTCCGATGGCGGGACCATTTATTTTCATAAAAATAAGTCCCAAGCGACTAGCGATGTATTCCATCAAAGTCGTTTTACCATAACCGGGAGGGGAGATGAGCAACAACATACCCATTCGGTCAGTCCGTGTCGCGTCATCGGCCGTACCGATTTGTTTGGCTAGGTTGTCACCGAATATCGGGAGGTACAATTTGTCAATCAATTTATTCCTGACAAACGAACTCAATACACGGGGCTTGAATTCTTCAAGCCTTAGTTCTTCTTTGAAAGAATCGCTTAGGTTACGCTTCATTTCCTGGAAGGATTCAAACCTCGGGACGACTTCCCGATTGAATTGATCCATCTTATCCATAAAGGCATTGTAATCCAAGTGATAATTGCCCTGTTGGATACTGCCGTGTTCACCATGCATGCCATCAATGTCAAGGCTGGTCTTGGTCGTAATGACTTGATTGCGGCTAAAGTCCTCTAGCAACAACAAGGCGGCAGCTTCATCTGCGAAGTCTTGGTAATGGTCGATTTTAAGTTGCTCGATGAATGCCAATACCCATTTCCGCACAAAGCGGAATTGTGCCATCGTATCTTGCTCCAACGCTTGGATGGATTGGGAAAACTTGGTGACGGTTTTTTTCGCCTTGATGTATTTTTGGAATTCGTGATACAACTCTTCCGCTTCCTTGCTGATAACGAAATCATCGTCCCCGAGTAATTCGGAGAACAAGTATTTGGCGGCGTCTTCTCCGAACAGATTCCCTTCCGGGAAATGGGGGATGAACGCTTCCAACTCTTTTGCGAGGTCTTGGATTAAATACTCAAATTCCGTCGTCTCAGGAAACACTTCGATAATAACCCCGGCCGATTTGATTTGCTTGTCAAAGAAATTTTTCCGCTCTTTTTCCATCAATTTGCGCCAAGCGATTTTGGCGAAAGCCCGCACATGGGGACTGAATCTGAGCAAGCCGATTTTGTCATATAGCCCTAGGAGCGCTTTCAGGATTCCCGCAGCGTCCTCGTCGTGGATTCCCTTGGTATATCCTTCTTGATAACGTTCTTGGGCGTACTGCTTGACGACCGGAAGTAGTTTTGTGGAAAGTGCCATTTTTTCCTTGTCTCCATTTTGAAAAATGGAATAGGCGAGGTATTCGCCACGATAGACATTTTTATTTTCGGAAATGAGGGCTTGACTCCAAACCTCTTGGGTTTGGAGGAATTCTTCATGGGTGATTTCCTCGTAAAAATCCGTTCCGGTCAAGTGGAAATACATTTTACCTTCCCGGTAAACGACGGTCAGTTCCATCGGTTGTACATTGACGGAAAAAGCGTGTTTACCTAGGCGGATGATATTCTGCCCGTCCACGAACAAATCCTTTTTGTCCCTCAATTGGCGGATGGTTTCCTCCTTGATGGTTTTGAGCTTGGTACGGATGGTATCCGCTTTGTTGCTGTCTTCCAGTTCGACCAATTGGTTGATGATATCACGAACCTTGTCAATCATCAAGTCCGAAGCGAAGAAGCCATTGATTTCATTGACTTCTTTGAATTGCTTCGCTCGGTTTTGGATGCCATCAAGAATCCGGTCAGCGGCACGTTGTAGAGACGCCGTCCGGTTGTTCCTTTGTTCGGTCAGCTGTTTTTTACGTCCCTCGAAAGCGTTGAAAATCTCTTCCCGCTTCTCTCCGAGCTGTTCTATGAACTGGTCGAATTCTACGAATTTGCTTTCCAGCTCTTCCAACTGAACCATCAATTTGGTCAAGTATTCATCGCATTTGACCGGCGTATCCGATACATCAAGATAGTTGATGATACTTTGGTCGAGTAGTTTGAGTTGGGCGTTGAACTCTGCGATGGCCTCCGTGCCCATCAACTCCTTTTTACGCCGCTTGACGGCTGCCTTGACTTGGTTGAGCCCGGCAAACATACCCGATATGTTGTCGATGATGCGAGTGGTTTGAGTAGCGTCATCGATTTTAAGATTGCTCACGATATCGATGAGCATCTCAAGGTCGGTTCCGATTTGATTGACCTCCTCTTCCAAGGTTTCTGTTTCCTTGGCGGTGTTGGTATCGGCGACTGCGACTTCTTTCTCAGTCACTCGTTTTTGATAAGGGATGAGCGCATCATCCGCCAATAAGAATTCAACACAACTTGCGGAAAGGGATTCGTACTTTTCCGCTGCTTGTGTTTCCATGGATTCGACTGCCGTCAAATCCGTATATCTAAGTTCCCGTAAGGAAATGATTTCGCCGCGAAGCGAGCGTAAATCCGCAAGCACTTTGACGAATTCGTCGATATTATCAAATGTGCCCCGATCGACTTTTCTGAAAACTTCTTCCGCTAGGGTGGAAACCCTTTGGATTTCTTCCTTGGTATTTTTTTGGATGCGGATTTTCTTTTCATATTCTTCAATAGCGGAATAAGCGGTCGCTTGAATTTCCTTGATGGGTTCATCTAAGCGGAAGGAGGCATCTTGGGTCAACCAATAATAAGAGTCCAGGACGTCGCCACAACTTTTTGTAATGTCATCATAGAGTCCCGAGTAGGAGTCTTCCTTGTTGGCGAGATTGATGATGGCACGGCACTCCGCCATCGCTTTTACGATGTCTTTGTTGCCGACTTTGTATAGGTAGTTGTCCTTGTGTTCCGATACGACGGTTTCGCCGGCGGTGTAAGGCGTTTGCCAGATTTGTACGACATGGTGTTTGGTGGGGTCGTCCTCCGCCCGGAAGTAGGATAGTTCGCCATTCGGAAAAATGGTATAACCGTTACACACGATAGGGGTGGCGACTTCTTGCGAAATGATATTGTACAACAACAAGACATATGTACCTCTTTTCTGATTGTAGAAAACGTACATGTAATCTTCTCCGTTAGGAGAAGAAATTCTCCGTTCGAAGGTTTTGTCTGATATGTTATTGTCGAATATCTTGAAGTCTCCCGTTTGGAGGTAATATCCATTTGAGAAAATAAGTCCGTGGTTGTCGGGTAAGAGTACGCCGGAGTCCTCCAGTGCGTTGACACGTTGGGCTTGTCCTAGTTTTTCATTGAAAATGAAAAAGCGGAAGTCTTCTTGATATGGTTTGATTTTTAGTGCGATGAGGTTGCCTAAATCAGCGTATAAGTATTCGGCATCATCAAGGGTTTGGTCTTTGTATTCGACGTCTTCAGAATAGATTCCTCTTCCTTGATTTGTATTGTCATCTATCTTGATGGTCAGGTCACCACCAACGGTTTCGACAAATACCCGGTCCATGATGGAGACGTGTGGATGTTTTCCATTGCGTTGCATATCGCGAGTCGCACGCTGCCACTTGAATTCATATTGTTCCGGAAAACGGACTTCATGTTCGCTTCGATTATCTACATAGGTGATTTCATCCCCCTTCACCAACCACTTGAAGGTTTTGATGTCTTTGGGCGATTCCGATACTTGGAATACCATATATAGATATGCTCCGATTCGGATGAATTTGGAGAAGAAAGCGTTTTTGTAGTATCGATATAGGTTTTGGAAATCCGTATTGAATTTTTCACTTTCCAACATGGATAAATCCGCTTCTTGAAAACGGTTGTCAACGAATTCGTAAGCGGCGAAAACATCTTCCAATTTGATACCTGATCGTAATCCGATATGGACATTGTATCCAAAAAGACAAGTGTTGCCAACTGCGAGGATATCCCTTGCAATGCAAAAGTTATTGGTGTTGATCCGGTCGTTGGCGATCAGTGAAGTTTCCAGTGCGCCGAATACTTTTTTTCGTTCTTGGTTGAGGGAAGTGAGCCTTTGTTCAAGTTCGCCGGTTTGTTTAAGTAGTCGGTTACGGATGATTTCGTATGTTCCCGTTTCGAGCATGGTCGTGAGGTTTGTGAAAGGGTGATTGGATTTAATCGGTACAAAAATATCTGATAAGGCGATTAAAAAATCCAATTTGTTGGATAAATGCTAAGAATTTTGCGACAATAATTAAAAAGGGACGTTCTTGGGCAGGCTTAGATACATTGTGTTTGAGCGTTTATGTTTGTCCGGGAGGTGCTTTTTCTCTGTCCAGTCCTTTGGTAATGTTTCTGACGATGTCGAATTCACTTAAGAAATTTCTTGCGATAATACGGATAACGGTATAACTCGGAATGGCAATCACCATTCCGACAATCCCACCTATTTTGGCGGCAGCCAAGACCACTACAAAAATCTCTAGGGGGTGTGCATTTACGCGATTGGAAAAAATAAAGGGTTGTAAGATGAAATTATCTATCATTTGCATAATGGCGAATACGGCTGCCACTCGTATGAGCAAGGGAAATAGGACATCGTAAAAATCTACTCCGATATTTGATGAAATGGTCAGTAAAATAGCGAAGGCGGATCCTATAATCGGCCCGGCGTAAGGAATGACATTGACCAATGCTGCAAAAAATGCGATAAGTAAGGCATTTGGCACACCAAAAATGGTAAGGCCTATATATATGCCTATGGTCATGATTGTCATTTGGAGTAAAACTCCACTAAAATATCTCGATAGCATTCGAGTTGAATCTTGGACGATGTGGAATATTTTTTCATTGTATTTGTTGGGTGTTAAACTTTGGAGAGTACGAGTGAATAGTTTGGATTCTTGCAAAAAGAAAAAGGTGATGAAAACAATAGAAAAGAAGGTGATGACAAGATTCCCTGCGACGCCAATTGCGTTTGTCAACCAATTGGAAATTGTTTTGGGGTCGAAGTCATTGGGGTTAAAATAAGTTCTGAGTGCATCTTCTACCTGTTCTACTAGGGATTTATCCCTGATTTTGATTCCGGCTTGTTCCATCCATTCGTTAAGCATGGTCAATGGCTCTTCTAATGTGAGGGCAATGGCATAATAATCGACACTGGCTAAGTTTTGTGCTTGTCTGATAATCAGGGGTATGAACAAGGCGAGTAAGATGCCAATGCCTAGCAAAAATGTAGTGATAGTTAGTCCCGCTGCTATGGTGTTATTAACTTGGAATCTCCCGATTTTAATCCGCAAAAACAGATTCATGAGCGGGCGTCCGATTAAGGACAAGACCCACGAGATAATGATCCAAGTAACAATATCCCGAAAGAACCAAATGATATATCCGGCCACTAAAAGCCCTAGACCTACCAATATGTATCTTCCGATTTTATTCATGACTCGTAAGGTAGCACAAGGGAGGGAATGATGCAAAGCTACCAAGATGAAATTGGATAAAAATAGCTTAGTTGGGGATGAACAGGTAACAAATTTCTTGTATAGAACACATTAGTGTATAAACGAGGTGTCAGGTGCAAGTCAAGCTGTGGGAGAGGTGTGAAAATAAAAAACAAAGAATTTGTTTAAAATTCTTTGTTTTGACTTGTTTTTGTAAAACAATTTTTTTAATATTGCGTCGTGGGTTTGTTCTCACACCATAAGATTAGAAATAGAAAATGCATTAAAAATGGCAAAAGAAAGCTCAAAAGAAAATAAATTAAAAGCCCTCCATCTTGCAATGGAGAAATTAGATCGTACCTATGGAAAAGGTACAGTCATGAAATTAGATGATCGTCCGGTAGTGGATGTCCCTGTAATATCCACTGGGTCATTGACATTGGATTTGGCTCTTGGAATAGGAGGACTGCCCAAAGGAAGGGTGGTTGAAATTTATGGTCCCGAATCTTCCGGTAAAACGACTTTGGCTATCCATGCAATTGCACAAGCGCAGAAAAAAGGTGGTATTGCAGCATTTATTGATGCTGAACATGCATTTGACCGGTCTTATGCAGAAGCGTTGGGTGTTGATACGAGCAATTTATTGATTTCTCAACCCAGTTATGGGGAGCAAGCTTTGGAAGTTGCGGAGCATTTGATTCGTTCCGGAGCGATTGACATACTTGTTATTGATTCTGTTGCCGCATTGGTTCCAAGAAGTGAAATTGAAGGTGAAATGGGAGAGACAAAAGTGGGGCTTCAAGCTCGGTTGATGTCTCAAGCTCTCCGAAAATTGACCGGTACCATTGGTGCGCATAATACTTGCTGCATTTTCATCAATCAATTGCGTGAAAAAATTGGTGTGATGTTCGGTAATCCCGAAACAACTACCGGTGGTAATGCTTTGAAGTTTTACTCATCTGTTCGATTGGATATCCGTCGGTCAGGTTCTGCTATCAAGGACAAGGAGAATAATGTGGTAGGAAATCATGTGAAAGTGAAAGTGGTGAAAAATAAGATGGCTCCTCCTTTCCGTATTGCCGAGTTTGATATTATGTATGGTGAGGGAATTTCCAAAACAGGAGAACTTGTAGATTTAGGGGTTGAAAATGATGTGATCAAGAAGAGTGGTTCTTGGTATAGCTATGAGAGTGCGAAAATTGCTCAAGGCCGCGAAGGTGCCAAGCAATTTTTTGCCGATAACCCGGAGGTGGCTCAAGAAGTCGAAGCGAAAATTACTGCTGCTGTTAAAGGGGAAGAGTATCAGCCTTCAGAGAATGGCAAGGCATCTAAGGTAGAGAAGGAGAAGGTCTAGACCTTTCTTGAATACAATATATATTTAAAACATTGCCTGAAATTGGATTTTAGGCAATGTTTTTATTTGGGCAATTGCCGCCATTGGAATTCAAATAGTGTGTCTGATAATTTCTGAATATATAAATTGATGGTCGATGAATACAGAGATATTTACACGGGTTCCCTTAGATGCTGAACAAGAATTATATTATACTGCAAGTGTGGAAGATTTTATAAAAGAGGGGCCATCATTTACTGAATTATGGAACTTACATCCCGAAAAATTCCATACACTAAAAATAATGGGGAAGGAGGTGCTCACTCCTAGATGGCAACAAGCTTACGGGAAAAATTATAGATATACCGGCTCAAAGAATTATGCTTTGCCTATTCCCGATATTTTAAACCCTTTTCTAGAGTGGTCTCAGAAAAATATAGACGACAGCCTGAATGATTTATTGCTAAACTGGTATGACGGTTCTGCCGGACATTATATCGGAGCCCATCGGGATGATACCCGCGACTTATGCCAGGGCAGTCCGA
>JAHDCE010000206.1:0-806 GCA_020630045.1 Saprospiraceae bacterium
AGCACGTGCATCAGCGGTCTTAATTTCTATCTTAGGATGAACGACAGTAGCAAACAATCCTGAAGGTGCTGGTATCCGATGAACATCTAAGGGTTCATTACTCCTCGTCAAGATAATCCCCCCCAACATAGAAGGAGCTACATTATCTGCATGGATCGCCCCACTTGCCAATCGTTCACCTTCTAATGCGAATGGTAATAACTCCCGTTTGGTAAGTGGTCTTTTCAATAATTCATTGACAGCAAAAACTCCTGCTACGGCACTAGCCGCACTAGAACCCAAGCCAGAAGCAAAAGGCATTTTCTTTCGAATTTCCATTTCAATTCCTCTTCCCTCTTCTCCTATATGTTCGAGAAATTTTTGAGCAGCCCAACCCGCAGTATTTTTTTCTACCTCATATGGTATTCTTCCCTTTGCACCTGAAATCATTTTTATTTTCAATCCCGGCGTATCACAAAATCTAACAATGATTTCATCGCCAGGTCGCTCAAGAGCCAAGCCAAGAATATCAAAACCAACAATCACATTACCAACCGAAGCTGGTGCAAATACTTTTAAACCGGCATTTGCCATAATACAATTTTTAATTTATCGTAAAAAAACGATTTAATAATTTTTCATTTTAAAAATCCAAAGATAACCCGGCAGGTAATACTTCTGAAAGATGGGTTTCAGTATCTTTATCATCCACTCTATAAAATACCAAACCTAACATCTTTCAAATGAAAAATTTTATTACGGTTATTACATTAGCTCTATTTTATACCCTTAGCATTTCAACTCTCCAAGCACAAGATGCGGATTCA
>JAHDCE010000206.1:816-7099 GCA_020630045.1 Saprospiraceae bacterium
GGGACATGGTCCACAAATCAAATCAGCCGAAGTCGTCAAAAATGAATCCTACAACTATGAACCATGTTTCAAATATGTCAAACCCATTATTGAATCCGCTGACCTGGCCATTGGTAATTTAGAAGTCACTCTCCCCGGCGAACCACCATATAAGGGGTATCCAAAATTTAGAACACCCGATGACTTGGCAAAAGCACTTCGAATGACAGGCTTCGATTTTTTAGTCACCTCCAACAACCATTCGAATGACTCCGGATTACAAGGAGTCAATCATACCATTGACGTTTTACAATCTTGGGGATTTTACCAAACCGGAACTTTTAAAAACCAGATGGACCGCGATGCATTTTATCCACTGATCATGTATCGTGATGATTTTAAAATTGCATTCCTAAATTATACTTATGACACAAATGGAATTCCCACCACCCCACCATCCATAGTTAATGAAATTGATGAAGAGCAAATTGAGGCTGACATGAAAATGGCACAACTCCTACAACCGGATATTATTATTGTCCTCATGCATTGGGGACCGGAGTATGCCATTATAGAAAGTAAGAAGCAAGATGCCTTGGCCAAAAAAATATTAAACTGGGGAGCCGATCTGATTATTGGTGCTCACCCACATGTTGTACAACCCATTCGAGCCGGCAATGTTGAACGCCCCGATGGAACGAAAGAAGAGATACTTGTCGCTTACTCATTGGGAAATTTCATTTCCAACCAAACCAAACCCAAAACGGATGGCGGCATTATATTTGAAATAGAATTAATAAAAAATCAAAAGACAAAAAAAGTTACACTGGGAGAACATCATTATATCCCGGTCTGGCGTTATATCCACAAAGATAAAACTGGCAAATCGACCTATCATGCCATTCCGATTTCAGCATTTGAAAATGGAAGTGAATCTAAAATCGAAATGACCAAGAAGGACATCAACGCCATGAATAAATATGCGAAACATGTCCGCGAACATTTGTCGCAATCCAATAGCACAGAAAGAAAAATTCCGGTTTCGGATTTAGAACAAGTACTCAACCAAAAGTAAAATATCCATGATCGTATCTGCCATAGTCGCCATTGCTGAAAACAATGTCATGGGAAAAGACAATGACATTCCTTGGTATCTCCCGGCCGACCTGAAGTATTTTAAAAAGACGACTCTGGGACACCATATTATCATGGGAAGAAAAACATATCAATCCATCGGCAATCCACTTCCCAAGAGAACCAATATCATCATTACCCGAAATCCATTTTTTATTGCGAGTGGATGCATCTCCACCAATAGCATTGAACAAGCATTAAGTGTGGCATTGGAAAATGGAGAAGAAGAAGCCTTCATTATTGGCGGAGCGGAAATCTATAAATTAAGTATTCCTTACTTGGATAAACTTTATATTACCAAAGTTGATTTAAATATAAAAGGCGATACTTTTTTTCCGGAAATTGATTTTTCAAATTGGAATCTAATTAGTGAAGAACCGCACGAAAAAAATGGAAAAAACGAATTCGATTACACATTTAAAGTTTACCACAAAATAGAAACGGAAGCGTAATTCAATTTCACGATTCATATTTATTAAACCAATACAAACCCAAACATTAAATACTTAAAGTATATATTAATATTGATTTTAGGAGTGTTGCCTTTTTTCGGAAATGGGCAAACTAATAACCATGTACAGATTTCAAATATTGAAATAGAAGGAAATAAAAGAACGCGAGAAAATATCATTTTAAGAGAATTGGATTTTCACGTAGGCGACTCGATTCCGATGTCTAATCTCAATACTAGAATCGAAAAAAACAAAACACTACTCCTAGCAACTGGTCTTTTTTTAATGGTTGATATGAACATTAAAGAATGGTCGGATGATTTTAATATTGAAATAAGCATTAGTGTAAAAGAGGCCGGATATTTTTTCCCGCTACCAATATTTGAATTAGCGGATAGAAATTTCAATGTTTGGTGGAATCAGTTCAATCGTGATTTCAAAAGAGTTAACTTCGGATTGAGTCCCATTATTTCTAATATTTCCGGAAGGAAAGATTTATTGAAAGGAACAGTACAATACGGATACACCCAAAAACTAGAACTTTCATATACCTTACCTTCTATCAACAAAAAACAAACGGTCGGTTTGACCACCAATGTATTGATGACCCGCAATAAAGAAATCGGTTATCAAACACAAGAAAACATCGTCGACTTTTTTAGAGCAGATGACAAAATCATGTTTCGCAGATTTCGATATGGAATCGGATTCACCTATCGCCCGAAGTTATACCAAACCCATTTATTCCAAAGTACATTTTATCATCGTACCATCAACAGCCAAGTTTCAGAACTCAATCCCGAATTCTTTTTAAATGGTGATGAGAAACAACGCTTCTTCGCTATCCAATATCAATTCGAACATAACCGGCTCGACTTAAGAGCCTATCCGATTAAAGGTCATTTTGTCGGTGTTCGAGTTATAAAGGAAGGTATCGGTCTATTCAATGATATCAATAGATTTTATGTCCGTGGAACATTGGGCTATTATTACCCATTCAAAAAAAATGAAAAATATAGTATCGCCACCGCTGCCCGGGGACGAGTACATTTTCAAAGACAACAAGCCCCCTATTACAATAATACCGCACTAGGATATTTCGCCGACTATTTGAGAGGCTATGAATTATACGCCATTGACGGTATGGATTATATCTATTTGAAAACCGCATTGCGTTATCAAATTTGGAGTCGCAACATCGATTGGAAAAAAGCCATGCCCGTCAAAAAGTTAAGAGTAATGCCACTCCGCGTTTTCTTAAGTACCCATGTTGATATGGGATATGTCAACGACCCATATTATACGGAAAACAACCCATTGGCAAATGATTATTTAATCAGTGCAGGAGTCGGACTCAACTTCGTTCTCTATATCGACAAAGTCGTTCAAGTAGAATACAGTGTCAACAAGATGGGAGAAAAAGGATTATATTTACATTTCAACCTAGCGTTATAAGCACATCCGGTCGAGTGCGGATATTCCCAATTTGAGATATGATTGTATTCATATATAGCAGAGTTTTCAAAAAAAAGGATGCACCTTACATTCAGCATCTTTTCGACCTCTTACACGAATATCAATTTACCACATTCGTACATACTCCATACCTGGAACAAATCAATGACCACATCGACTTCCCCAGGAAAGTCGGAACATTCGATGATGGCCGCGATTTCAAAATCAGGGAAGTGGATTTTGTTATTACCCTAGGAGGAGACGGAACCATCCTTCATGCTGCAACACTCATTTTCGGCAACACCGTCCCGATAGTAGGCATCAATCTTGGCCGGTTAGGATTTTTGGCAAGTGTCAGTAAAGACTATATCCGATCCTGCATTATACACATGCACACCGGCGACTATATCGTAGAGTCAAGAAGACTCCTCCAATTGGAATGCAATTCCCAAGAACCCATCTTCGATGGTAAGATGGTTGCCCTGAATGACTTCACCATTCTCAAGCGGGATACTTCATCCATGATTACGATTCACACATATATCAATGGAGAATTCCTCAATTCATATTGGGCCGATGGTATCATCGTAGCGACACCGACCGGATCTACCGGATACTCATTGAGTTGCGGCGGTCCTATTATATTTCCGAATTCGGGCAACTTTGTATTGACTCCCGTCGCACCACATAACTTGAATGTTCGTCCCATCGTCATCTCTGACAAATCCGTTCTTTCATTCGAAGTCGAAGGTCGTGCGGAAAATTATTTATGTACATTGGATTCCCGATTCGAAACAGTCACTTCGGATTTTCAATTTGCAATAAGAAGAGCTGATCACGATATTAAACTTGTACGTTTTCCCGATCGGGAATTCCTTTGGACAATACGTGAAAAATTGGATTGGGGCAAAGACAGCAGGAATTAATATTGAAATAAGAATCACATCCCTAACTTAAGTATCCGACCATAAATAATCAGGGAATATGCTTTTCCGGTCTTTTTGCCTTATCCTTCGTACAGTCCTCAACTTGGTAGCTACGGCTACCAGTTTCCGGGCTTTCCTCGACTAAAACAAAAACACACATGAAAATCATTATTCAATTACTTTTGCTCGAATACTTAAAACAAAACCCAATATGAAATATAAAAACTATTTCACTCCCTACCTTTTTATATCCATACTAATATTTTTCTATTGCAATATAACCATTGCACAATCTCCTGATTACACACACAGAATCAATAAAATAGAAACATACGAATTCGACAAAGAAAACAACAAAAAGCTAAGCACATCTACCATATTCAAATACAAAAAAAACAAACTATACGCAATTGCAATATTTGGTAAAAATAGTTTTTTTAAGTCATCTCAAACCTACAATGAACGTAGATATATGACTTCCCCAATATCTGCAAAAACAAATATTCAACCTTCAATTGATATTCCAATTGATTGGAATAAAACAAAAGGAACAATATTCATTTATATTGATTTAAAAAATAAAAAAGAAGAATATCAATATCGATATAACAAAGACAAAAAAAATTGGATGCTCTTCAGTAGCATGAAAGACTCGTTAAATACAAATGGTCTATTAGTAGAACGACATCATTTCTTGGATAACTCTAGAGAAGATTCCTCTATACAAGAAAGCATTGAAACATACACTTATCAAGACACCTTACTTACCCAACTCACCAGTAAATCCAGAAAAGGTGGAAAAGGAAATCCATGGCAATATCAACGAAAAGAAATCATGGAATACAACGGCGATAAGATGACGCTAAAACAAGTTCATTTTTATAGTCCGACAAAAAATAAATTTGTCCTAACAAGAGAAGATAAATGGGAATATAAAAACAATACGATTGTTCATTCTTATTTAGAAAAAAGGGGAGATACTGGGAAAATCATTCAACGACTTAAAACAATAACAACATTAGACAAATCGAAAAATCCTATTGAAACAAAGTACTTTGAATGGGATCCAAAAGAAAAAGAGTTATATCTAAAGTTAGAAACAAAGCACACTTTTAAAAACCAATTAAAAACAAAAGATCTCACACTCAACCACTACAATTCAGGAACAGATTACCATGAAAGACAATACGAATATGATCGTAAAAACAGAGTCGTTAAATCAATACAAAAAATAAAAAGACAACAAGATCAAGATTGGAAAATCAGTAATGAAAAAACATACTCATATACAAATGACAACACTCAATACTCCTCATATTCAGAAACAAAAAACAATACAAAAAATGAAATGAATATTGATTTTGACAAATACAATAACCCGATAAAAAAACAAACTATTACAAATAATAAAAAACGGGAAATCACAATTGAACACAACACCGATATATTATTCAAACAACTGATTCCAATTAAAAACTACATTCAATTTAGAATTGGAATAAATGATAACCATTGGATGCCTGTCAATATTCCAATTAAAAAAACAACATACAAATACAACGGTGATGAAAAAATAATCAAAAAAGAAGTCGAATTTATTTACGAAAACATAAATCAGTGATATGCTCTTACTCCAATACTATGAACTTAAACCTTGTTCTGATATTTCAGTTACGGGAACATACGAGCAAATCAATGTTCCGATGTCTTTAAAATATTACAAACAACCCAATACATACAAAATATTAGAATACAAATCATTCCCCAAAAACACACCTGACTTATCATACTTCCCACTTAAACCCGGCACAAAACTAACAGACATCATGAGTGCTTTCGCTCCTCCGATTTCAAAGGGAATATTTACAGGAAAAAGATTTTACAATTTGGTCAAACAACACAAAATGACCAATGGCAAATGGTATCCAGCTTCTTTCATTTTTGAAAAAAGAAAAATAATAGAAAATTATCAATTTCTACATTTGATAGACAAGCCATCACACATCATCAATTTTCAAAAATCCGTTTTCGCTGACTTTTCAGAAAACGAAAAAGAAGTAAAATTAAACCCGGAAGATTATGATGACCTCCCAGATATGGTCGAGCCAAAAATCATTGTTCTCAATCAAACCATAGATATTTTCCGTTCGCCTTATGATGTAAAAATATTGATATCCGAAAAACTCAAAGAAAAAATGGAACAAGAAAAACTGACAGGTTTTGAAACCCATAAATATGAACCTTGCGAATTCTTAGTATTCGGTCAAAAGTAATCTATAGAAACAGGCGAGTGGATTTTTGTGGTAGTCAAGGCGTGAAAACCGCGCATAGCCTAGC
>JAHDCE010000207.1:0-1342 GCA_020630045.1 Saprospiraceae bacterium
AAAAGACGAATCGTTATTTTAGGAATCAACGAGGCATTCGCCGCAAAGCATAGCCTTAGCTACGTTTAAGGGGAATAACGAAGTGGATTTTCAAAATAACGGTTTGGCTATACTCAATTTTTCGTGATAACATCTAATATTAATTCCAACACTATGGCAAAATGCAAACCGTTTTTTATCGAAAATGTCAATGAAATACTTGCCCAAAAAATAATTGGTGGAATCGGAGAACTAGGAGCCGATATCACTGGTGACAACCCCTACTTCATCAAGGCTAGGAAAATCACACTCGAAATCGAAGCGACTTGGAACGAAAGTGAAGAAACGCTTTCTATTGAAATTATAAAAAGACGAAGAATCGTCCCTTGCAGTCTGATTGAAAATAAAATTCGCTCCGGAATCGAAAAAGCCAGGGAAGAAATATGATGCATTTCCGATACGCCAGACATACCGATCAGCTCCAAAAAGTCATAGATTTTTATAGTTCCTTATTTCAATTTGAAATACTAGGTCGATTCGAAAATCATGATGGATACGATGGTGTTTTCCTAGGATGGAAAAACGCCGGATGGCACTTGGAATTCACAACTTCCGAAGATTCTGCCGAGCATACTTTCGACAAGGACGACGCGCTTGTTTTTTATTCATATACGAACATGGAGTATGAGCGTATCCGACAACAAGCGAAATTACTAAACATCCCAACTCAAACAGCCAAAAACCCTTACTGGAATAGACACGGAATTTCCTTCATCGACCCCGATGGACATCCTGTTATTTTAAGTCGAAAAGAACTCCCCTTACATTCAAAAGACGAACTTACTTCATGTATCCGAAATAAAGGAATATCCAATTGGAATGACGCCCTTCATTTTATTCAACATTTGCCTTACGGCAGAAATGAAAGCCGGACGGATTTCAAGCAAGTGCTCATCAACGAAAAAGGGACTTGCAGTTCTAAGCACGCCCTTATCAAATCCTTGGCTGACGCCAATGATTTACTAGGAGTAAAACTAATCATCGGCATTTACAAAATGACCGATAAAAACACACCCGGCATCGGTAATGACCTTGAAAAAAGTGGCTTACCCTATATGCCCGAAGCTCATTGCTATTTAAAAATCAATAGCAATAGATTTGATTTAACACGACCCGGCTCAGACATTTCCAAATTGGAAAATGACATCTTGGAAGAAATCGAAATACAACCTTTACAAGTCGGTGCATTCAAAGTGGAATTCCATCAAAAATATATACGAAAATGGATGCAAGAAAAAAACATCAATTTCAGTTTTGAAGAAATCTGGAAAATTAGAGAAAAATGTATTTTTAATTTAGTAAC
>JAHDCE010000207.1:1396-7092 GCA_020630045.1 Saprospiraceae bacterium
GAAAGATGCCGTCCAAATCGGTATGTTATTCTTTGAGCGTTACTAAAGTACAAACAATCAACAGTCATGAAAAAAACGATCTATTTGTCCGTCATCATCCTATCTTTCGTATTGCAATACGGATGTGTAAAAAACAACCAAGAAATCCAAGATAATGAAACCCTCCATCTCCTAGACCAGCTCACTCACAAACCATCCGGATTAGTACCTGACAAACCGGCGGAAGAAGTAAAAAAAGAAATTCCCCAAATCCAGGGACGTTATGACATGATTCTAGGATTCGGAAGAAGTACGGACGATAGAAAACACGACTATGACATTTTCAAATCCACCTTTTATTTTGAAAAATTAAATGAAACGGATTTCGGATATTATGGTGTTACCAAAAGAAAAGAACTCTCCCCCAACTTTGAATATAATTTCGTCGCTTATGATAAAAACAAGTTTTATCAAAGGGGTTTAGAAAACAACGGCACCCCGTACTTATATCAAAACGAAGAACTCTGGCTACATGGCGACACCATCGCCTTAATCCAATATCACGCCAACATGACAACATATATGATATTCGAAAAAAAGCCCGAATCGGAAGAGGTATATGTTTCATTAAGAAAAACCATGAAAGAGGCGAAACAATGGTATGAAAAGAAAAAAACGAATATCGTTGCAGGTTTAGAAACCCATGTCGGCAAAACACCAACCATTTACAACCCCAATGACCGATATACAGAATATGACCAAGAATTCAAAGCGATTTGGGACAAGATGATTGAAGGAAAAAAATAAAACAGAATAGATATTCCTTCGCACCAATTCTAAATTTATCGCATCTAAGGAGAAAAAGATAAAATGAAATTTTTCTCGACGATATCGATGCTATTGATTTGTTTATCCTTGATGGCCCAAACAAAAATGGGACAAGTATGCATTTACCCGGAAGGGGATAAAATCATGTTTCGCGATGTGGACGGCTCCATACGTTCCATTGCCGATGTCATCCCTTCCCCTCAATTGACATCAGTTGAAAACCGATTAAAATGGGCCCACGCCGGTGCTTTGGAGTTTCAAAAAAACGAAGAAGAATATCATGTTTCTTATTCCAATAATGAAGGGATTTACTACCTCCATAGTTCGGACAACGGACTGACTTGGACAAAAGAAAAAATAGACGATATCGACAACCATCAGCTCCTAGCCTTTGATTTGAAAACGGGAGAACCCACCGGAGACACCGTCAAAACCAAATATATGGGATTGATTCATGGTTGCCGAATCGTATTGGATTCAAGGGGGGCTCCTCATATCGTTTATGGAATCTCCGGAGGCAATTACCATTACGATGCGGCAGCGATTTACGCTAGAAAAAAAGCAGGAAAATGGACAACCGAAAGAGTATCGACAAAAGACGGTTTACCTAGGAGATATATCGGCTACGTAGCCATAGATTTGAACAGCAAAGACAAACCCCATATCGTCGTCCATTCCCATGAAGAAGTAAATACCACGCGTCATACACTCGGCCTTTTTATCAAGGAGAAAAAAGGCTGGGTAAAAAAAGTGGTGACCGAAAAAAATACCGGATCTCCTTATATGAATATCAAAATCGACGAGAACGATCACATTCATGTACAAGCGACCCTGTCGAGCGACAACGCCCATTACTGGTTTTCAACAGATGGTGGAAATCATTGGAAAGAAGACTTTTTAGTCAAAGGAAATTGCCGGGGACAAATGGAATTGGATGAGGCCGGTAATCCACATGTCAGTTTCGCCTGTTACAACGATGGTATTTATTATACAAAAAAAGAGGGCGTAAATTGGCAAATCCAAAAACTGGAGGACAGGAATCAAATGACGCATACTTCCATCGCCATTTCGCCGGAAGGCGAACCCAATGTGGCGTTTTTCGGATTTTATCATGGTGATACGGATGTGATTCGATATTACAAATCTTCCGGAAAATGGGAAAAAGACACCTTGCTCCGTACCAAAGGAAGTAGGGGCAGTTCTTGGGGCCCTGAACTTTCATTCGCCAAGATGAAGGAGCCACAGGAAAGCATCCGATACCAAGAAGACCGACAAGAAAAAATCATCAAAACCCTACAAGTATCGGTTTCGGATATCATTATTTCCATATCGGATCATGCCAAGGAGGACGGCGATATTGTCTCTCTCAAATTAGGCGATGATTGGATACTTGAAAACCATGCCCTCACCACCAAACCAAACGATATCCCCATCCGATTACAACCCGGCAAAAACCGACTGAAATTGTATGCATTAAACCTAGGAAAAATCCCGCCGAATACGGCGACGATTACCATCTGGTATGGACAAAGTAAGGAAACGATAAAATTGAGTTCCGACTTGAAGGAGTCCGGATGCATAGACATATTATTATCCCCTAGCGACGACAGGTGAACAATTCCCTCCTTTTCCTGTATCTTTATGATATGGAAGAGTTGAGACCGATTACGGACTGGTTGCCGATCACCAAGAAGGAAGTGGAAAAAAGAGGCTGGGAACAGCTCGATGTCATCATCGTGTCGGGAGACGCATATGTGGATCATCCGTCGTTCGGTACGGCGGTCATCGGCCGCATTATAGAGAGCGAAGGTTTTAAAGTCGGCGTCATTCCCCAACCCAATTGGCAGGACGACCTCAGAGACTTTAAAAAATTCGGAGCGCCACGTTTGTTTTTCGGTGTTACCTCGGGTTGTATGGATTCTATGGTCAACCACTATACCGCCAATAAAAGGAAACGGTCTACCGATGCGTACACACCGGGCGGCTCATCAGGTTTCCGACCGGACTATGCCACTACGGTTTATTCTAAAATCCTGAAAAAATTATACCCGGAAGTTCCGGTATTGATTGGCGGTGTCGAAGCGTCGTTGAGGCGTGTTACGCATTATGACTATTGGCAAGATAAATTGTTCCCGAGCATCCTTGCGGACAGCGGAGCCGATTTGCTGGTATACGGCATGGGCGAGCAACCCTTACGGGAAATATTGAGGTTGTTGGACAAGGGCGTTCCTTTTTCTAGTTTGAAAAATATCAATCAGACCGCCTATCTCCAACCGGCCGAAGCTAAACTTTTGAAAAACAAAAATTGGGAAGATGTCAAATTGGCGGGACATGAAAAATGTCTTCGCGACAAACGAAGTTTCGCCGCCAATTTCAAAATTATAGAACAAGAGTCCAACAAGGTACAAGCCCGAAGAATCCTACAATCCTACCAGGATGAATTGTTGGTCATCAATCCTCCATATCCGCCGATGTTGGAGGACGAAATCGACGCTTCTTTCGATTTACCTTATACCAGGCTCCCCCACCCCAAATACAAAAAACGAGGCTCTTTACCGGCCTACGAAATGATTAAATTTTCGGTCAATATTCATCGGGGCTGTTTCGGCGGTTGTAGCTTCTGTACCATCTCGGCCCACCAAGGAAAATTCATCGCTTCCAGATCGGAGGAATCCGTTATGAAAGAGGTGGACGCCATGACCAAAATGCCGGGCTTCAAAGGTATCATTTCGGATATCGGAGGCCCTTCGGCCAATATGTATCGAATGAAGGGAAAAATCCAATCGATTTGCGATCGTTGTGTCGCTCCTTCTTGTATTCATCCGGTCGTATGTAGCAACTTGGACACCAGCCATAAGCCCTTGACGGAATTGTATAAGAAAGTGGACAACCACCCGGGTGTCAAAAAGGCTTTTGTAGGTAGTGGAATCCGTTATGACCTCCTAGTGGATTCTTACAATAAAAAAGCGGATGACAGCTTGGACGAGTACATGGAACAACTTGTCAGTAAACATGTATGTGGACGCCTAAAAGTCGCTCCGGAACACACCTCTGACAATACCTTGAAATTGATGCGCAAGCCGTCTTTCAAGCACTTCCATGAGTTTAAAAAGAAGTACGATCATTTCAATAAAAAACATGGATTGAACCAGCCTTTGATTCCTTATTTCATTTCCAGTCATCCGGGAAGCCAAGAAGAAGACATGGCCAACCTAGCGGCGGAAACCAAGGACATGGGTTTCAAATTGGAACAGGTTCAAGATTTCACACCTACTCCGATGACTGTGGCTACGGTCATCTATTATACGGGACTACACCCTTATACCCTTAAGCCGGTTTATACTGCGAAATCGAAAAGGGAAAAATTGAATCAACATCAATTCTTTTTCTGGCACAAAAGGGAATACCGAGACAAAATTAAATCGTCCCTCACCAAAATGGGTCGTGACGATTTGGTGGAAAAATTATTGTACGACCACCAGCGTCAAATTCGTCAGGAAAGAATCAAGGCAAAGGGAAAAGCCAAACGGAAAAACAATAGGAATAAAAGATTTAGAGGGTAAAGAAGCTAGCATTTCATGCTGCTTCACAACTACTTGGTTTGTATATCACTTACATGACTACACAATTGTTTTTTGCAGCCATATTTTTGACAATAGCACAAAAAACTAGTCCTACTCCTTGTAAAACAATTCGGCCTTAACAGGCAAATGATCCGAATATCCACCATAATATTTGGTTCCTCCATAAGTCCGATTGGGTGTAGGCCCGTTTTTGGGATGTCGGAACAATAACCAATCTTTGCTGAACACTTCCGCATCATCGGCTTCCCAGCCTTGACCATCCATCAGGCCGCCAGAAACGATGACCTGGTCCAACATGTTCCAATCGCCGCGATAGTTGTAAGAGCCTTTGCCAGAGGACTCCAAAGGTAGGGTCAGGTTATATAAAGTACCTTGTTTTCCCTTTCCGGAAGGTTTTTGTGCTCCTAGGACTTCATCCACACTTTTGTTGGAAGGTTCGTCATTAAAATCTCCCATGATGATGACATTCGCATTCTTTTCCTTCCGGAAAATATCATCCAATTTGTTACGCAATTGTTGGGCGACATAAGTCCGTTTGGGTTCGGAAGCCGCTTGTCCGTCCCTACGACTCGGCCAGTGATTGATGAACACGTGGACGCGTTCGCTATTGCGGAATATCCCTTTTACATATAAAATATCACGAGTGGTATAATTGGTAACAATAGAGCGAGGGAAATTGATACGAATCACTTCTTGGCTCTCTAGGGTAAAGTCTTTTTTGCGATACAATAACGCCACATCAATTCCTCGATTGTCCGGTGATTCCTCATGTGCATAAGCATATCCGGCAGACTTGATGGTTTTGTGTTTTACCAAATCGGCGAGCACGGTCTTGTTTTCTACTTCGCACAATCCCATCAAAGCCGGTTGCCCCATTTCCTTGATGACCTTGCCGATGTTGTTCATTTTTTTTGCGTATCTGTCATAGGTCCACTTCGCCCTACCGGATGGAGTGAAAAACTCATCATCCTTCCTAGGTTCGTCTTCCAGGTCAAAAAAGTTTTCGACATTATAAAATCCGATACTGGTCGGGCCGGAGTCGGACACTTCTCCCAGGCTTCCATTCGCAGAAGGCGGGTTGTCTTGAATATCCGCATTATTTTGTACGGGTGTAGAATTGGTATTCGAATCAAAGCATCCGAGCCAAAAACATAGGGAAAAACCTATTACTAATATTGGAATTATCTTTACTTTCATCCCGCAAGATAATTGAACCTTATGAAAAATAAGACGCAGTGCCTTTTTCTAACATTCGCATTAACACTCTTTCTAGGGTGTGGGTGGATAATTCCTTCCGAAGAGGTT
>JAHDCE010000208.1 GCA_020630045.1 Saprospiraceae bacterium
AAGCAATATAATATCCACCTGAAGCCGCAACATCACCCATAGAAGTGATAACAGGAATTCCCGCTTCCTTGGCCAATTCGATTTCTCGCCAGATTTCTTCCGATGCAAATGCCGAACCTCCGCCTGAGTTGACACGGATGACGATTGCTTTCGTTTTATCTTCTTTCCTTACTTTACGGATGAGTTTCGCGTATTTTTTACCACCGATACTTCCTGCTTCGCCTTCACCGTCAACGATATTACCTTCTGCAAATACGACTGCTACACGATCTCCGCCATATTTCTTTTTCAAGTTCGTAGCATAGCTATCCATGGAAATGGTATTGACTCCTTTGTCTTCATCCGTATCTGTAGATGTTCTTAGCAAATCAATCATTTCGTCACGATAAGCCAGTTGGTCAACGAAACCGAATTTAACCGCATCTTCAGGTTTTCTTACCAAGTAACCGTCCGCGATTTCATGTAGTCTTTCTTTCGGTATGTTCCTAGCTTCTGAAATGTCTTGTAAAAAGACATCATAAAGGCCGCCTAAGTATTCCCGGACCTGAAGCTTATTCTGCTCCGACATTTCAGTTAAACGGAAGGGTTCAGTAGCACTTTTGAATTTACCCGCATAATAGATTTGCATCTTCACTCCTGCACGATCTAACATGTCTTTGAAGAAAGGAATGGATGTCGCATATCCTCTGAAATCCATGTTGCCTACCGGATTCATGAAAATGGAATCTGCTACTGATGCCATATAATAAGCTCCTTGGGTATATCCATCACTGTATGCATATATGAATTTTCCGCTATCCTTGAAATCGACCAGGGCATCGCGCAAGACACTGGCAGTGGCGTTTCCTACTGAAAGCCCGGAAAGATCCATGTAGATTCCCTCGATTTTATTATCGTCTTTTGCCATTTCCAAAGAGCGGACCATGTCATAAAGCCCGGTGGTTTTAGCGGCTTCCAAATCCAAGGACAGGGGAGACATCGGAATATTGTTGCTGTGTTCAGGTATAGGTTTGGAAAAATCCAGTTTAAGTACGGATTTCTTTTTAACGGCGACCTTTTGGCCTCCACCTCCCATGCTTCCTGCGGCGGCTCCGAAGATAAATAACATAAAGCCGAAAATCACGACATTTGCTAGGATAAAACCCAAACATGATGTGAATACAAAATAGAAAAACTTTTTCATCCTAAATAATGATAAATGGTTGTATAATGAATCGGAAAAATTAGAATTCCGAATAGATGTGTTTCGGGAAATAAATTGATGTAAAAATAGCCATCCGTCCAAGAACGAATGATTTTTTTGGACAAACGTCAATTTCTCCTAGAGATAAGATCTTTTTTACTGGGATTTGCTAGTATTTTGGATAAATACAAACTTTCTATGTGCTCCTATGTTTCTAGGAGTAATTGAAAATTGAAAGTATGAAAGGAAATAAATTGAAATGGGCGATGTTGTCTTTGTTTGTATTGGGGTTCGTATTCGGATGTAAAGGTCCTGCCCAAACTGAAAATGAACTGACTCCCGTAAATAAAATCATTGAATCAGAATCGAAAATCAAGGAAGACATGAATGGATATGAGGTCGCCACACTAGGTGGAGGATGCTTTTGGTGCATAGAGGTGCTTTATCAAGAATTGGTCGGAGTAGAGAAGGTAGTTTCCGGTTTTGCCGGAGGAACGGTCGATAATCCTTCTTATCGAGCGGTAACGACCGGTATGACCGGACATGCTGAAGTGATACAAATAACTTTCGATCCGTCGAAAATAACTTACGATGAAATTTTGACTGTGTTTTGGCACGTACACGACCCAACCACATTGAATCGTCAAGGAAATGATGTAGGGACACATTATCGTTCTATCATTCTTTACCATGATGATCGGCAAAGGGCCATTGCGGAAACGTCATTGAGAAAGACGGATGAATCGGGTTTATGGGACAATAAAATCGTTACTGAAATCGCTCCGATGAATAAATTTTATACCGCCGAGGATTATCACCAGAATTACTACAATCTAAATGCGGATAAAAATCCATATTGTTCGATTGTAATCGCTCCTAAAATCGCAAAATTCAGAAAAGAGTTCAAGGACAGGTTGAAGCCTTTGGAAGATTGATTTCGGACTAGTTGGAACAAGGGCGGTTATTTGGTTAACTTCGTGCCAAAATGCGAATGTCAGCATGGCGGGAAGCGATGAAAAATATTTGGTGGTGATAGCCGGGCCTACGGCATCCGGCAAAACGAGCATGGGAATCAAGCTCGCCAATCATTTCAATACATCCATTATTTCGGCGGATAGCCGTCAGTTTTACAAAGAAACGTGTATCGGAACCGCCAAGCCCGAACCCGACGAATTAGCTGCCGCCCCCCATTATTTTGTCGATCATTTATCCATCCATGAACCATATTCCGTTGGAGATTTTGAAAAAGAAGCTCTTTCCCTGCTTGATGAATTGTTCAAGGAAAAAGAGGTTGCTCTTATGGTCGGAGGGAGTGGGCTATTTATAAATGCTGTTACCCGAGGATTAGATCAATTTCCGGATGTTCCTTTGGAGATTCGCGATAAAATCGAACAATATCCACTATCTGTCCTGCAAGAAGAACTGAAGCTAAAAGACCCGGAATATTACGAAGAAGTAGATCGCCAAAATCCAATGCGATTAATCAGGGCGCTTTCAGTGATTGAAGTTTCCGGTCAGGCATTTTCTTCATTCCGAAAAAAGAAACCGATTGAAAGGCCTTTCCAAACCATATCGGTCATCTTGGACTGGGAGCGGAAAGAATTGTACCGTCGAATCGACTCGAGGGTGGATGCCATGTTGGAAAGGGGTTTGTTGAAAGAGGTGGAATCCCTATTGCCATTTAAACATCTCAACGCTTTGCAAACTGTCGGTTATCAGGAGTTTTTTCCTTATTTCGAAGGAGAAATTCCCTTGGAAGAATCAGTTAGGTTGGTAAAAAGAAATAGTCGGCGTTATGCAAAAAGGCAACTGACTTGGTTTAGGAAAACGGAAGGTGCCGCTTGGTTTCATCCGGAGGAATATGAAAAAATCGTATCCTGGATTGAAGAAGAAATAAAGAAAAACAACCCCACTTGACATGGGAGTTTTTAACGACATATTCAAGGGGTATTCTAAAGTAAAACCCCATATCAGATACCTGATCGCAGCCGAGTTTTTCATTCAAACGGTCAATGCGGTTTTCTTCTTATTGCTTAACTATCATATGTCGGCCAAGGGTTACCAAGATTATGAAATTGCCTCCGCGGTTTCATATCGTTTTTTGATGGTATTGCTATTGTCTTTACCGCTGGGGTTCGCCATACGGTACATCAAGATGAAACCCTTGTTTTATTTTTCCTCTGTTGCTGTTCCCTTGTTTTCTTTGGCCTTGATTTATGCCATCGATTTAGGTTGGACGACAGGACTGAATGTTTTGATGTTGTGTTGGGGGGCGGGATTCGCCGCGATACAAATCGCAGGCATTCCTTTTATTTTGAATTATTCCGAAAAGGAAACCCACAGTGAAGCCATTTCTCTGTATTTCCAAACCTTTAGTCTTTCTATTTTCATGGTTGGCATGCTCAATTATGTCCTAGGAAAAATCGACTCCTCGGTTTTTTCGGAGGGTAATGTGATGATATTTTTCAGCCTGTTGAGCATTGTGGCTGTTTGGGCGATTTACAAAATAGACATCAAAGAAAGAAAGGTCGAATCCAATTCCCATATCTTCAGAGATTTGGCGGATTATGATTGGAATTTAATCATCAGGGCGACCATTCCGACATTCTTGATTGCCATTGGTGCCGGCTTCACCGTACCTGTTATCAATTTATTTTTCTTAAATATTCATTCCGTTCCTTCGGAGGAGTTTTCCATGTATGGTGGACTGACATATGGCCTAGTGGCCGTAGGTATGTTGTTCATGCCATATATCAGGAGAAGATTCGGATACAAAACAGCGATTACACTTTTTCAATCCCTTTCGGTATTGGCATTGTTTGTTATGGCTACCACAGAGTATTATGCAGAGATGTCATTTGCATTAGGCATCGCCGTTTTCTTTTATATCATTCGTCAACCCTTGATGAATGTGGCTGCTCCGATGACCTCGGAATTGACGATGTACTATGTAGGAGAAAAAAACCAAGAAATCATCAGTGCGATGAATGCTTCCATTTGGTCGGGGAGTTGGCTGTTCTCCATGCAAGTTTTTGCTTATTTGCGAGAAATGGAGTTTAGATATGTGACCATATTCATGGTAACGGTAGTCTTATATATCATTGGAGTGATTTGGTACATGTCCTTGATTCGGAGTTATGAAAAAAGGACAGGCGATAGTGGGAAGGTATAAGGACGATTTGCAATCCCTTTCGTATTTTGCGACCGAATCCGACAAATTACATGTACATCCATTTGTTCATTAAAATGTAAAGTAAATATGGCGATTAGAATCAGACCCGACGAAGATGGTGGAGGAGGAAACCAGAACCGACCACCCCGGAGAGACCCCCGAAGAGGCGGCGGTGGCGGCGGAGGAGGAATCATGATGTTTCTTCCTATGATTTTAGGATTGTTCAGAAAGAATCCTAAAATGGCCATTATACTCTTAATTATCGCCGGAGTCGTTTGGTACTTTGGCGGTTGTGGTGGTGGCGGTTTTCCCGTAATGGATGACAATCCTTCAAACGATGGTTATTCGACAGGGATGGGTTTTGACGCGGCAAAATATGCATCCACCGAAATTTATGAACCTTTGGCAGATAACAGGAAGAATCCCCTTCCGGAAAAAACTTCCCTGCTTGAATATGCGCCGAACAGATTGAACCAAGGACGTCAGGGTTCTTGTGTCGGATGGGCGAGTTCATATGCTGCTCGAACCATATTGCATACCAGAGCGACCGGAGACAATCCGAATCAAGCGGCTTTTAGTCCATCCTATTTGTACAATCAAATCGCCTTGACCGGTTGCCAAGGGGCTTACATGCCGGATGCTTTACAAACGTTGCAAAAAGGCGGTGTGTTACCGTTCCAATATTTCGATTATGACGAAGGGACTTGTGGTAGAAAACCGAGTTCACGAGAACGACAAGCTGCACAAAATTTCAAAATCAGAGGCTTCCAGCGTTTGACGGCTAATTCCGGGAAACCGGACATGTTAGCCATGAAACAAAACCTAGCACAAGGTGGGCCGATCCTTATCGGAATGATGGTCGGTGGATCCTTTATGCGTGCGATGGAAGGCCGCGATGTTTGGCAACCATCCCGCAATGATTACCAAATGAGAGGATTTGGTGGACACGCCATGTGTGTTATCGGATATGACGATTACAAATTCGGAAACCAAGGTGGTTTCCAAATCATGAATAGTTGGGGTGACAACTGGGGGAATGATGGAGTCGGTTGGGTTTCCTATGAAGATTTCCAGCACTTTACTAAGGAAGCATATGGACTTTACCCAATGGGGAGTTCGGAACAGGAAGCCAATTTCTTCGGAATTGATTTCGGTGTCGTAAAGAACAAAGGCAAAGTCAATGTCGCATTTAAGCAGACCGGGAAAAATTCATTCCGTACCCTTACTCCGATGAAGAAAAACGAAGATTTTAAAATCGAAGTGACCAATTCGGTTGAATGCTACACTTATGTATTTAGCCAAGAAACGAATGGCAAAATCTTCACCTTGTTTCCATATACGGCTAAACACTCACCCTTCTGTGGTATAAAAGGAACCCGTTTGTTCCCCAAGGATGCGTCCTTGTATCCGGATGATGAAGGCAATCTGGACTACATGGGTGTACTGATTACCAAGGAGCCGGTAGATTACAAAAAGGTAGAACAATTGTTGAACCAAATCGATGGGTCGATGGCCGAAAGACTGGACAAGGTCGTAGGCGACCAATCGCTTCAAAACGTCCAATATGAAGCGGGTAAAACGATTAAAATCAGGGCGAATCGACAAGGGAAGAATGCGACCTTCGTCGTTATGGAAATTGACAAGGATTAATCGTTAACCAATATTTCTTACGTAAAAGAAATGTAATATGAAAATAAGCGGGAGAAGGCTTCTCCCGCTTATTTTTGTATTTATTGTTGCTAGCAAACAGCGGATTTGATATAAAGGCGTTCAATAAGTGGAATTACGGATTAACGAGTATAAAAGATTTTAAGATTGAGAATTAAACTTCAAATAGTAGCTTGCTTTTTCTTCGCTGCCTTTCTATTTGCCGGCTGCACAGATAGGGAAGACCCTACATTCTTATACAATGTGGATCATCAATACTCCATGAAGTTAATAGAGGGACTCGGATTGGATGTGAGAGAAATTTTGATAGAAGTCACTCCTTTGGATGAGCAGGTTTGTGAGGATGTCAGATTGAACTATTTCGTAGAACGGGAAGGTGCCAATATCGTTCTTTCATTAAACGGGCTTTCTTCAGGAGCGGATTGTACATTAAATCCATACATCTATACAGAAACAGTCTCCTTAGGTGTTTTGCCTTTGTCAGATTACAATTTGACCATTAAAATCGGAGATGTCATTACGAATGATGTCATCCTTCAACACACTGCGCAGCATTACAATATCAAATATGATATTGATCCTGAAGGAATGGTCTTCGATTTTTTACAATTGGAAAAAATCCCTGAAGATGTTTATTGGGGAAATATCGGATATTCCACATTGGAATCCGGTGAATTGATCAAATCGGAATTTTGGAAGGCTTTAGCCGCAACCGGTATTGATTCCGAGCCGATTCTACAAGAAGGGGAGTATGGATATTTCAAAGTCCTTTCTTCGGGTGAAAGTCTGGATGATGTCGGACATCAAGGAGAATACGATTTTAATGAATTCATATTATTCTCTTCGGAAGAGAATATTAGTCCAACCATTTCTAAGACCTTAGAGGACATAAAAAACAATTTTGAAGAAGAACCACCCTTCGGTTTTGACTTGAAATCTTACCAAGGAGAAAGTTTTCAATAGAACGGTCTGGCTATATGGCGTGGCGACCGAAGCAAGCCATGAACATTGTTGTCCTTGTCCCTGCCGCAGCAAAGTGTTGATAGAATTAATGACCAT
>JAHDCE010000209.1 GCA_020630045.1 Saprospiraceae bacterium
ATATCAAAAAATGTACCTCAATGATGAGGAGATGGACCTCAGTGCGAGAAAGCCTGAATTTTATGAAATAAATTTTCAATCATACCGCGAAAGTGCCTCGGGTGCCAATGGCGGAAAAGTAGGAGGAGGATGCGGATGCAATTAATCAAATACAATATAATTATTGCAATATTACTTTTCTATTATTGCAATACGAATGCACAGGACGGAGAACGGAATATGTTCCAAAAAATGGGAGACAAGGCACGTGACCGGGTAAATCGAGATACTGGGAAAGTAGATGAAATCCGAAAACTAGATCCGGTGGAAATCGACTTTTTGATGAGTTATTACCAACAAGACGGAGACAAGTCTCCGGTAACCGGCGGTATAGGCACGGAGAAGTTGAGCGACATCACTCCCAAAATCATCGTGAGTGCACCATTGAACCCCAAGATGAAACTCAGTGTGGATGCGGGACTGGATTATTATACCTCGGCATCAACCGACAATATTGACAACAATGTGTCTTCGGCATCACTGCATGATGTCCGAACCCATGCCAATGTCGGCGTCACTCGCACCAATGAAGACAAAAGCACGTCTTATGGTCTCAAAGCGGGCGTCTCTTCGGAGTATGATTATTTTTCGACCATCATCGGGGCGTCGTTCACTAAGACTTCGAAGAATGGCAATTGTTCTTTGGGACTTTCGGCACAGGCGTTTTTTGACCGTTGGTATATCATATACCCGGTAGAACTCAGGGACCAGGGGCCACTCGTCCCGACGGACAAACGCCGGTCATATAACTTCTCCATGACTTATTCGCAAGTCTTGAACAAGCGTATGCAAGCATCAATTTCGCTTGAAGGAGTGTATATGAACGGACTTTTGTCCACTCCATTCCATCGTGTATATTTCCAAGAACAAAACCAAGCCAAGGTCGAACAACTCCCCGACACTCGATTGAAGGTGCCGGTCGGCTTGCGTTTCAACTATTACATGAACGATTATATCATGGCTCGGACTTATTACCGATATTATTGGGATAGCTGGGGTGTGAAGGCTCATACCGCCAGCTTAGAATTACCGGTCAAGATCAATCGTTTCTTTTCGGTTTATCCATTCTATAGATACCATACACAAACTGCCGCCGATTATTACAAACCTTACAAGGAGCACAGTGTGAACGACAAATTCTATACTTCGGATACGGACTTAGCGGCTTTGAACAGCCATACATTCGGGCTAGGATTCCGCTACTCTCCGGCCAATGGAATAAGTCGTATGAAAATACCGTTCGTCCGAAACCGTTTGCTCGTACTCAAGGGAATCGATGTCCGCTATGGCCACTATCGCCGAAGCACCGGATTGAATGGACATATCATTAGTGCCGGACTTAATTTTGAGTTTTAATTTGAATTCCACATACTATCGTCGAAAACGTCAACAGTCGTCAGGAAATCCCGGCGACTGTTTTTTATATTTGGGGTTATATAACTTTAGCATATGGACTTAACTGAAGACATCAAAAAATACATTGACAAAAGCGTTTTATGTTGGTTGGCCACCGCTTCGAAAGAGGGATTCCCCAATGTATCTCCTAAAGAATGTTTCTCTTATTTCGGAGACAACAGTATCATTATTGCGAATATCGCTTCTCCTCAATCGGTAAAAAACATCAAGCAAAACGAGCATGTTTGTTTGAGCTTTATCGAAATATTTATTCAAAAAGGATATCAAATTAAAGGCCGTGCTGAAATAGTGGATGTTTCACACCCCGATTTCTCAAAAATGAAAATAGAATTACAAAAAATAACGGGGGATAAATTTCCATTCGCGACCATTACCAAAATTGAAATATCACATGTAAAGTCCATTATCGCTCCTAGTTATTTTTTGTATCCGGAAACCCGTGAAGAAGACCGAATTCGGAGTGCCAAGAAAACTTATGGTGTTCAATAGACATTAAGTACCTGGCTATAAATAATCAGGGAAATCACAAAAAATTGATTTAAGAACCATTATGAAAAACCAGTACGACCCGGTATTCGTCGAAAAATTATTTGATGACATGTGCGCTACTTATTCCAACATGAACTACATCACCTCGTTTGGATTTAGTGAACGATGGCGAAAGCAGTGCGTAGCAGAATTGAATATTAAAAAAGGAAAAGTGGTCGCAGATTTAATGACCGGCATGGGAGAATGTTGGAAATATATTCTCTGTCAAGGAGACCAAAATTCAAAGCTAATCGGACTTGATTTTTCTACAGAAATGATAAGAAGAGCAAATCAAGAAAAGAAAAAATTCCAAGAAGCCGATATTCAAATATTACATGAAAATGTATTTGAAAACTCTATCGAAAACAATAGTGTGGATTACGTAATTTCAGGGTTCGGATTAAAGACATTTAATGACGAACAACTGGGGAAACTGGCGGATGAAATCAAGCGCATATTACGACCTGGCGGATACTATTCATTAATTGATGTTTCCGTTCCCGGAAATGCCGTTTTGCGTTTCTTTTATATGTTCTATCTCAAAAACGTTATTCCAATATTAGGGCGTTTGTTTTTGGGCAACCCTGACACTTATAGAATGCTAGGAATTTACACGGAGAACTTCGGTAATTCCAGAGGTGTCCAGCACATTTTTGAGCAACGAAATTTCGAGGTGGAATATGTCAATTATTTTTTTGGCTGTGGGAGCGGAATTAAGGGAAGGAAAAAACAACCGGAATCAAGGTAAAGGATATTGAATACATTGTATTGAATATTAAACCGCTTTTGTATTCATAAATTCCTGCCATTCCTTCAATACATTTTTCTTAAGCACACGAGGAAACTTACTTTGTCCACCCAATTTATTTTTTTGAGCGAACCATTCGACAAAAAACCGTGAGGGGATTACTTCTAAAAACATATCCAATACGCCACCGTCTCGTTCTGTTCCATAGTCATCATTGACACGTCTCAGGTGTCGGTCTAAAGAAAGGCGAATCGCTTCATGATCTACTTTTTCATCACATCCGATATACCATTGATGTGCGAAAAATTTGCCGGAAGGCACACCTGCTACCGTAAATTCAGAAATAACGATGTCTAACTCTTCTTCAACAGCTTGAATGGCCGTATTCATGTTGTCAATTGAAAGATGTTCCCCACAAATACTCAAGAAATGTTTGGTGCGACCTGTGATGATGATTTCCCCCAACGTTTTATTGGTGAATCGAACGGTATCGCCGATGAGATATCGCCAAGTACCGGCATTGGTACTAATGATTAAAGCATAATCAACATTTTCTTCGACTTCTGCCAATGTCAATGCCCGGGGGTTGCCGATGATATTCCCTTCATCATCGAAATTAGAATCATTGAATGGAATGAACTCGAAAAAGATGCCATTATTCGGCACCAAGGCCATGCCCCTTACGCCCGGTCGTGCTTGGAACGCAAAAAAGCCTTCGGAGGCCAGATATGTATCCATATAATGGAGTGGCTTCGCCGTGAGTCGTTCAAAACTTTTGCGGTAGGGCTCGAACGCGACGCCTCCATGTACATAAACGGAAAGGCCCGGCCATATATCATGAATGGTATCCACTTTGTAATGGTCTATGATACGCTCGATCATGAGCATGTTCCAAGCCGGAATCCCCATAATGAAACCGATGTCCCAATTGGGAGCTTCTTGAACGATACGGTCGATACGGTCATTCCAGTCATTGATACCGGCAATTTCGTGTCCGGGCTTATACATTTTGCGAAGGTAGAACGGCCTATTTTTGAGATTGATTCCGCTTAAGTCGCCGACATAATATCCCCCTTGATTTTTGAGGTCGGTACTTCCCCCAAGCATCATCATGCCTCGGGTGTACATTCCGGGATCGACATCATATTGGGTGAGACAAAAAAACATTTTCACGCCCGCCCTTCTATTGGAACGCAATATGTCATCCGTGATGGGAAGGTGTTTGCTAGGAGCACCGGAGGTTCCGGAGCTTAGGGCAAAGTATTTCACCTTGCCTTTCCAACAGACATTTTCTTCGTTGTTCAATGCTCGGTGCCACCATTGGTCGTGGATGGAATCATAATCAAAAAATGGAACCGTTTCTTGGAATGCTTTGACCGGGTTTGCCGATCTTAATATTTTTTTGAATTGATAATGACGTCCAAAAGCAGTACCCGACGCTTTTTTAAGCAATCGTCTGAATGTTTTTTGTTGATATGTCCAAGGATCTATCCTCCGGACATTCGTAATTCTATTACGGGTTTTAAACGCCCGCTGTACTACTTTTCCAAGAATCGCCATTGGGTATTTTCATGAGTGTTCCACAAAGATAATTAATGCGGACAGAATCGCCGCTATAAGCTTTTGGTTCTTCCTCCGTCGACCGGCACATTGATACCATTGACATATGCTGCGGCAGGTGAAGCGAGAAAAGCCGCTACGGCCGCCACTTCTTCAGGAGCGGCAAATCGCCTCAAGGGAACCGAGTCCATCATCATTTGTTCCACTTCTTCTTTGGGTTTCCCCAATTTGTCCATTTTGTTCAGGACGATTTGTTCCAAACGTTCCGTGGTCGTAAACCCCGGCAGGACATTATTGACGGTAATGCCATGACGCCCGACTTCGCCGGCGAGCGTTTTTGACCAATTCGCCACAGCTCCACGAATGGTATTGGAAACCCCTAATCCGGGAATCGGTTGTTTGACGGAAGTCGAGATGACATTGATGATACGTCCATAGCCTTCGGCTTTCATTCCCGGAAGGACGGTTTGTGTCAATGTTTGATTAGCGACGACATGTTGTCGAAAAGCACCTAGGAAAGCATCTGCGTCCGCATCAGTGATGGCTCCGCCGGCAGGACCACCGGTATTATTGATGAGGATATGCATCGGTTTTTGAAGTACGAGGGTATGGATTTTTTTTCTCAAATCCGCCGGGTCGGTATAATTCACGGAGATGAAGTTGTGCTGTTGTCCTTTCGAATCGTCGAGTCCGTGAACCACTTCGCTCAGCTTAGCGGCGTCCCTAGCCAAAAGTGTAACAGTCGCTCCGAGTTTGGCCAGTTCAATGGCAATAGCTTTTCCGATACCTCGGCTGCTCCCTCCTACAAGAGCATTTTTTCCGGTCAAATCCAAGTTCATAATATCAATTTAAAGATTATCCAAGTACTTTGTAGGATCATCTTTGGTGTACTAAAACTCAAAAAGTTTCAGTTCCTTTCCGATTCATCCTGATAAGGCGCTAAATTAGGACGTTTTTCAAAACCGAACACAATCCGACGAATGTCCCAAAATAAATTTTTCCATTATTTGAAAATGATCGGTCCCGGTCTTTTGTTCGCAGGAGCCGCTATCGGAGTTTCCCATTTGGTTCAATCCACAAAAGCGGGAGCTATTTATGGTTTCGCCTTGACTTGGGCGGTGGTTTTATCTTTGTTGTCCAAATATCCTTTTTTCGAATTTGCGACTCGATACACAGCGGCAAAGGGGGAAACCGTATTGGCCGGTTACAAGCGAATGGGGAAATGGGTGTTACCCTTGTATCTTATTTTCACCCTAGGAACCATGTTCACCATACAAGCGGCAGTGACAGCGGTGACGGCGGGTTTATCTATTTATATTTTCGGTTTGAATACCGGTGTGGTGGTGACTTCCATTTTGGTTTTGGGTTTCTGTCTCTTTATTTTATCCATAGGAAAATATTCTGTCCTGGATCACCTCATAAAAGCAGTCATTATCATATTGACGATATCGACCTTGATCGCGGTGGTTTTTGCCATTGGGAAACATGAAGGAGATATTGATTTCACACAGGTGTTACCCACCCAAGGCACCGGTTTGGTTTTCCTTATCGCCCTGATGGGATGGATGCCGGCTCCAGTAGATTTATCGGTATGGAGTTCGGTTTGGGCGGAAGCCAAACAAAAAAACACCAAGGAAGATTTCAATTTAAAAACGGCGTTAATCGATTTCAATGTCGGATATTGGACGACGCTGGTTATCGCTATGTTCTTTCTTATCCTAGGGAGTTTGGTGATGTATGGATCGGGAGAGGTCTTCTCTTCAAAAGCCGGAAAATTTGCCGAGCAATTGATTAACATGTATACATCAACTCTTGGCGATTGGTCTTTTCCCCTAATTAGTATTGCAGCATTAACAACCATGTTCAGTACAACATTGACATGTATGGATGCTTTGCCTCGAGTGATGGGCAGGGCCACAGTTCTTACCCTAGGAGACTTTTCGGAAGAAAAGGACAATCGAGCCTATTGGATTTGGATGATGATATTATTATTGGGGACAATGGTTATCATCTCACTTTTTATGGATTCTATCGTCCAACTCGTTCAGGTAGCCACCATTCTCTCTTTTCTTACGACTCCTTTTTATGCCGTATTGAATTATTTGCTGGTCAAAGGCAAACATATGCCTGAGCCAGCGCGTCCCGGTTTTGGCATGCTTATTTTCAGTTGGTTGAGTTTTATCTTCTTATTCGGATTCAGCGTTGTCTTTATCGTTTCGTTGTTTTAAGCCCGACTTCCCTTCTCCTACTTTCAAGAAGGATGAAAAAAGCAATAATTGTCCCCACTAGGATAATTTGAAGAACAATTCAAGCCTGTTATCGGTTAATTCCCTTTATTTTTGTAACTGAATTCGGAACATATCCAATACCATTTTATCAATTATCAAAACGAAAGATCATGAAATCAATTTTCAGATTATTGCCACTAGCTATCCTAGCGACATTTTTCTTTGCTTGTGGAGGAGGAGTCGAAGGAGAAGACGCCAATGTAGGAGAAGCTACGGACACGGCTACAGCCACACAAGAAGCCGTCATGTACGATGTTGACTTAGGATCCAGCATCATCAATTGGGAAGGTGCGAAACCGGGAGCTACTCACACCGGAAACATCAAACTACAATCAGGTTCGTTTTCCGTTAAAAACGGAAACATTGAGGCCGGAAAATTCATCATTGACATGAACTCTATCAATGTAACAGATTTGGAAGGAGATTCAAAAGCAGGCCTTGAAGGCCACCTAAAGGGAACCGGTGATGAAAAATCAGCTGATGATTTTTT
>JAHDCE010000210.1 GCA_020630045.1 Saprospiraceae bacterium
ATAGCTACGGCTATCAGGCTCCGGGTGCTCATTGATTCATGACAAAATCTTGTTCTCAATTCTTTAAATTACTTTGTTTACAGTGTATTCAATCCTTCCTCAAAACTTTTAGCATATTGATTCCAACTGAATTTTTTGGATTGGCGTATTCCTATTTCGTTTCTTTCCGAATTATTGATTTGAAATAAGGATTGCTCCAATAAGAGGGACAATTGGACGACATCTCCGGGAGTAAAATAATAAGATGCTTCTCCGCCTACTTCCGGCAAACTGGATACATTGGTGGTAATTACCTTGGCACCACAAGACATCGCTTCCAATATCGGGAATCCGAATCCTTCATAATTAGAAGGATAAACCATCGAAATACAATGTGAATATAATTCACACAATGCCTCTTTCGTTACGTATCCCGTTATTATTATATCTGATTGGAAGGGGTGCGTTTTATATAAAGTTTCAAAGGATTTATTTTTCCAACATTTCGTTTTCCCTTTATTTTTACTTTTAAATTGTGAAAAAGCTTCTAATAATGTATCCAATCCTTTCCTCGGCTCCAAAGTACCTACGAATAAAAAGTACCCTCTTGGCCGAATTCCGTTTCGGAATAAAAACATCTTTTCCATTGTGGGGAAATAAAACTCATCCCTTCCTAGTAAAATGGTTTTTACCTTACCTTTTGTATGCGGATAAATCCGAAGTAAATCCTTTTCCGTATGCTTAGAATTCGAAAGAATCAAATCGGCTTTTTTCAATATACCCGGCAAAAAATACTTTTGCAATAATCGACTATAAGTTATATGCCATTCGGGAAACAATATGGGGGTCAGGTCATGAATCATGGTCACCCTTTTTATACTCTTGGGCAAATTAAAGGGGCCGAAATGAGCGGGCTCAAAAACAACATCTACCTTATGCTTTCTCGCCAAGTAGGGAATAACAAAAAATATTTTAAAAAAATCATATACTATTCGAATAAAAAAGGGCTTTAAAATGATTTGCCGGAAAGGCAAACCATCTTCTCTTTTCTCCCGAATCAAAATATATTCATGAGGGCTATTATCTTGCTTGGCCAATGCGTCTACCAGTTGTCGCACATACACATGTACGCCGGCCGATTGTTTGTCCAATGCATCCGCGATAATCAGTACTTTCATGACTATTTTATCCCTAGTTCTTTTTGATATGCGATTAGTGTTTCCCGAGCTAGTTTTTCAATTGAAAAATTAGACGCCTGCTCCTTGGCATCAATGCTTAATTTCCCCGGATCAGGATGGAGTAATATTTCTTCCATTCGATTCCTTATCCCTTGGATATCATTGGAATCCACGCCGAATCCTGTATCTCCGACTACTTCGGGCATGGAGCTGTTATCGCCATAAATAACGGGCGTGCCCATCGCCATTGCTTCTAGGAGTGGAAAACCGAATCCTTCGTAATGTGAAGCGTAACAAAGGGCGGTAGCTTCTTGATATAAAGCCGGCAAATCTTCATCATCTACAAAACCTGTAAACAATATATTATCTCCCGGATCTTCTTTAAATATTTCTTTAAACTTCCATCCTTTTTTTCCACAAACCGCCAATTTTATTTCCGGATAATCCGCTGCGAATAATTTGAATGCCCGAATGGTATTGACTAAATTTTTTCGAGGTTCCAAGGTAGATAAACAAACAAAGAATTTACCTTTTCCTAATCCGTATTTTTGACGGACATTCGGCGTTATTTTTTCTCCATAACCATCCATTAATGCTAAGTGTATAGCGACTCCCCTTCCCGTCTGATAAGATGGATAAAATTTAGCGAAGTCATTCAGTGTAGAATTTGAAATAGCGATGAATAACGCATCCCTGTCCAGGGCGTGTTGAATTCCGTTTTCGGAGTTTTTAATATTTTCTTTTTGATGGTATTCTTTATAGATTTCATGTGTCATATCCAATAGAGTGACACATAATTTCATATTGGTTTTAGAAAAAAAGTGGGCATGTTGCGGAAGCAATACTTGCAACATATCATATCCATTTAATCGTTTGATGAATTCATGGTCGGGCGACAATCTTCTGAGCATTGACATTTTTATCAACGCCGCTTGATAATACGCTTGGCGGCGATTCATTCCGAATATTTTATACCAATCCCTAGGAAATATTTTATCCAATATCCCTAATGTATCCATAATGATTCCGGTGTTGAATTCAGCCGCATGGTCTTCGGTAAACTTCAATGGTTCGGCATGTAAATAGGGAGCCATCTTTTCGAGAGGAACAATCATTCTACCCAATAATAAATCAACGTCTAAACCATAATCTTCCTTTTGCAATTCGCGATGGATTCCTTGCAGTAATATTGTACCGTATCTTTTCGTACCATCCCACCCGGGTTGGACGATTTTATTGGCTTCTACAATTATTTTTTTCCGATTCATAATTCCCCTCTATTTTTCATTCGCTTTTCGCAGACACAACAAAAATACTTCTATGGCTTCTAACACGCCCCTTTTTTCAGGCGCTACCTCTCGGATTCCATCCGGATATCCTCGGAATTTTATTCCCTCCATTCCCATTTCGCCGGAAGGCGTATTATAGCCATAGGAACGAGAGCCGTCTTCATGCCATTTGGCGTCAATATAATGAATGGGAAGTCCCTTGGACATCGGCATTCCGGTCGGAAAAAAGACGTAATCGTAATCCGCATTCACTTGTCGATGAATCGCCCTCCAATTGGTAATGCGATTCGACAAACCCGAATATTTTAATTTTGAATAATTTTTTAATACCAATTCGTAAAGTGGTTTGGGCATATTGTTCCGAATCAAATTTACCCAACTGAATGGTGGTTTTGGAGATGGTGATGCGTCTTTTTTTATTTCAATATTACTTCCTTCGTATTTCCAATCCGCTTCCGGCGGAATATTGAAAAAACCTTCCAGTGGAATGATTTTTTCCCCTTGTAATAAATCAACATCAAAAAAGGGAATCCGTCTCTTTAATGTCAGTAAATGCGACAACATCCGAAACATATAATCCTTTTTTTCCCCGGAAGGGGCGAAACATTCTCTACTCTCCACCAATATCTTCAAGGATTTCATATTGGAATACCATTCCGGACGATCATCAATATACCCCATCCGTTCCATCGTCTCTCCGTGCAATGCCCAAACCAAATCGTGGATTTCGGTTGGCATCTCCTCTTTCCAACCTCCCGCTTTTCCTTTTCGGAAATTGGCTTGGGTGAATTTTTCTTGTTCTTTTTCATCGGAGGTCAGGTTATCCCCTTTGCCATATTTGGGACGCCCAAATTTCAACTGTGTGAATGAAGGCAATTTTTGGGCATTGGGTTCTGGCAAATCCATAACTTCCCTTAATCGTTCAACCTGTCCTATCGGATCTTGAATCAAATCTTCGAATCGAATGACTAAAGGTTGTTGGTCATTCCATGCCATCACATGGCGGGACCACCCCCAAAAATAACTGGTGCCTTGCGCTAGCGTGACTTCTATCAGGTTCCAATACCAATGGCTCTCCGGATCATACATGTTTTTTCGATGCCAAGCACCGGATACGATGGAATCACGTGCATCACGTATGAGATATACTTTTGGTGTTTCGGTATTGAAAAATGGAATTTCTTTGGGTATTAAATGGGTTTTGACCACTTCGAAACCATTGGGGGTTTCTTCTGATAAGTTTTCATAGTGTACTTCCGTGGACTCCAAACCGTACACCTCAAAGAGGATGTTCCTAAAAAATGTATTCCCTGAACGGGGATAGGAAGCGAGCCAGAGCATGGTGTTTTGTTTGGTGAATATTGTGCCGGAAGGCGAACAAATATAGTAATTCACGAGGAACATGTAATTTTGGGGAATGATCAACTTCGAATACAAATGCATTTTCGTCGCTGTTCCGAAAACGGCTTCCACGAGTGTCCGTCGGATTATAGGTACGCCCTTGAAGGCTCACCTCGATTTGATGGAATACAAGGAGAAGTTGACAAGGGAATATCATTTGGAAACCGAGCATCCGAAGTGGAATTCCGTTTATCGTTCTTTTCTTTCTTGGAAAATACGGGAAGGAAGAGCTGAACGGATTTTTAATACGTTTTTTAAATTCGGATTCGTTCGTAATCCTTGGGATCGTGTGGTGTCCCTTTATTTGCGGAAGCAAGGAGACACTAAGCGTCATGAAATGGATTTCGAGCAGTTTGTGGAGTGGATCCAATTGAGTACGGATACTTGTATTCATCCGAGTCCTAAAAAAAATCAGTTGGATTGGTTTTTAAATAAAAAAGGAGAGATTGTAGCCGATTATATCGGAAAATTCGAGACATTAGAAGCGGATTGGGAAGTGATTCGGGAAAAGTTGGGGATTCAAGAAAAACTGCCGCACATCAATCACAATCCGGATAATCAAAGACACTATTCTACATATTACACGGATAGTACTAGGGAAATCATTAGAGAGAAGTTCATTATCGACATCGAGCATTTCGGATATACATTCGAAAAAATGTGACGACATCCAATAGGAAAGACACGGAAACATGTTATTCAATTCACCGGCATTTATCTTTTTTTTGGTGCTCGCCTTTTCGGTGTACTGGTTAATATTGGGAAAAAGTCGTCGGTCCCAGAATGTGTTTTTGCTCCTTTGCAGTTATTTCTTTTATGCTTATTGGGATTATCGATTCCTAGGACTTATCGCATTGAGTTCATTGATTGATTATACTGCGGGGCAAATGATCCCTCGGGCGAAAACCCGAAAGGGAAAAAAGTTTTGGCTGTGGGCGAGTATCGTTTTCAATATCGGGATGTTGGGGCTGTTCAAGTATTTCAACTTCTTCATGGACAGTTTTGAGGCGCTCTTTCAGAAAATAGGGTTTCATGCCGATTTCCCCACGCTGTATCTCATCCTTCCCTTAGGCATCAGTTTTTATACTTTCCAAACGATGAGTTATACGATAGATGTCTATCGTGAAAAGATAAAACCGACGAGTGACCCCATCGCGTTTTTCACTTATGTGAGTTTCTTTCCCCAATTGTTCGCCGGGCCGATTGAGCGGGCGGGGCACTTGGTTCCACAATTCGGCAAAGACCGGAATTTTGAATTGGATGCGGCTAAAGATGGCTTGCGTCAAATATTGGGGGGATTGTTTATGAAGGTGGTTATCGCTGATAGTTGTAGTCCTCTAGTGGATACGGTTTATACCAATCCTTCGAATATGGGAACGTTGACGATCGGTTATTTCTTGTTCGTATTATATCCCATACAGGTGTATTGTGATTTTGCGGGTTATTCCAATATCGCTATCGGTACGGCGAGGTTATTCGGGTTTAATCTGACACAGAATTTCGCTTTTCCATATTTCGCAAAAAACATGACGGATTTTTGGCGGAGATGGCACATCACTTTGCTGAGTTGGTTTACGGAATATGTCTATTATCCCCTAGGAGGAAGTCGGGTTTCGGTCGCTAAACATGCTTTCAATGTTTTCTTGATATTCTTGATCAGCGGCGCTTGGCACGGTGCGAGTTGGAATTTCGTCATTTGGGGTATCCTACATGGTATTATCATGGTTTTGCCGGTATTGGAAAAACGGTGGAACAAAACATTGTACCCTAAACTCCGGGCACCGGATTGGATCATGATGTTGCGGGTTTACTTTATTTTCAGCGTTACCGGTGTTTTGTTCCGGGCGGTGAGTATTTGGACTCCCGTCCACATCGTGAAAAACTTTTTGACCTTGCCCTTTGACAATCCATTGAACCAACTTCCTAAGTTCGGCGTGGAATGGTACCAAGTATTATTCACGGCTATTATCATTTTCGTTTTCTTTTGGGTGGAGTGGAAAAATAAATCGTTTAAGCATGGCTTGGAAAGGGTTCCGAGTAACATATATATTCGTTGGGGTATTTATTTATTCCTTGCATTGATGACCGTGATGCACTATGACCAAGGAAAAACTTATATCTATTATCAATTTTAAATCATGGGGCAAACGAATTTAACAAGGGGGCAAGCGCTGCGTAAATTTTATGCACGTGTCGGTGTGTTCGCTGTATTGATGATAGGTGTTACGCAACTACCGCATTTGCTCAAACATTATGGTTGGGGCAATGGCCCTTTTGTGGATAAAGTGGTACACTTTGAAAAGCGTCAATCCGAGGAAAATTTCAATACGATTTTCCTCGGGTCAAGTACAATCAATTCACATATCGTTTCTCCTTTGTTCGATAGCTTGACGCAAGCGGATACTCGCTCATTCAATATGGGAGCAGGTGGAACGGTACCGCCGGAATCCTTTTTCTTATTGCAACATTTCATTGGTGATTTGGAACCGGGACAAATCAAATATTTGTTCGCAGAAATATATCCTTTCGACACTTTAAACAAATTAAAAAAATCCAATAATCGAATCCGTTATTTCAATAAATGGAGAACCTTGAATTGGATCATGTCAGATTTTGAGGAGAAGGAGCTTTCCGAATATGTTCCTGTATATCAAAAACATTTTGTGAATCAACAATTCAATGTCGGTATTATCCAGGAGGCCTTTAATTATCAAATTAAAAAATACGTTTACTTTGATGATTATATTCCCGAAGCATCGAATGGATATCTGCCTTTGGAAGATGTTGTCGGTGTTGCTAATCGCAAATTAAAAATCCATGAACCTTCTGTTTTTAATGCTAAAAAAGTACAGTCGGATTTCGCTCATAAGAATCCGACTCCTGATGAAGCGAGTCCGAATTTCATGCAGCTAGCAAACGGTATTATTCAGCAGGGTATGGACAAGGATGTTCATGTGATATTCATTCTCCCTCCTACTTTTTCTACTGATGCTTTCGAGGCTTATTTAAATTTGCCGGATGCTCACAAATTGGATTTTTCGGATAGTCAGGCCTACCCTGAATTGTATGATGCTTCTAATTATTTTGATACGGTTCATTTGAATAAAAAGGGGGCTCGGGTTTTCACTTCTTTTTTAGCGGATGCTTTTGATGATTTGGTGGAGGACTTTTCTTTGGA
>JAHDCE010000211.1 GCA_020630045.1 Saprospiraceae bacterium
GGTGATCAGACCACTTTTCAAGTTCCGAAGACCCCATTTTCCTGACTTTGCATCCAGGAACCATTCGTGTTTTGCCAAACGGTAGTCCTCCTTGATTTTTACTTTTAAATTCGTTTTCTTCCTTCTTTTAATTTTAATCGTTAAATGTTTTCCAACCTCAGTAGTAGAAACTGTTTCCGAGTCGGTGAATTCAATCAATGTCATTTCTCCATTTCGATATGCTTTTATGCGGTCGCCTTCGATTTCGAAATTGTCATATACCGCATTGACCACGATTTTTCCTTCTTCGGAAATTAAACCGAACTTTCCTTCACTTCTGGCCAATGAAATCCCATTTTGTATCGGAGAAATATATTGAAATACAAAAGGTGCGATGGTGGCTCCGTTTAATTGGATCACACCCCATTTTCCCTCCTTTTTCGCACGTAATAATTCATTGGTTAAGAGTAATATTTCTTGATATTCCGGTGGTAAAAGTCGCTTTCCTGTTTCATCCATCAAACCGACTTTAGAATATTTCCTATACACCACCAAATCATCATTTATCGGAATATAATCCGCGTGGATACTTTTGCTGACAAACACTTTTCTTTTTAAAGAAAATAGCTGGCAGGCATCCATTTTGTAAAGCTTGATGAACCCTGCTTTCGTTAGCTCGAATTTAGAATATTCCTCGGGGAATAAACGCCTTCCGTCCGCATGGCTTCCGCCCCATTTGTATTTTGTTTTATGTAAATAAAAATCCTTGGTAATTATTTTAATTTCTTTATACCTGACAGGGACTAAGAGCTGACCCGTTAAATCAAAAATACCTTGTTTACCATGAACCAAGACCTTGAAATATTTGTCATCCACCATTATGATTTTTTCATAGATGGGAGGGACGACTTCCGAACCGGATAAATGAACGACTCCTTTTTTGAAATTTCGCTCGAATAAAATATAATCCGATCCGAATATTTCTGCATTTTGATAGTCCTTCAAAACGACACGACCCGTTTTATCTATTATTTGCCATTTGTCGTTTTGCTGGTCAGTAATAGCGAATAAGTCTTTTGAAAATATCCTCAAGTCCTCATACTTTACAGGGAGTACGACTTGACCACGTTGGTTGATGATTCCCGTTCGATTAGCGGATTGGACGATGGCGAGCCCGTCCTTTGAAAATTCGTCAATCGCATCATATTGGGGCGGAACGATGGTTTTTCCGGATGCATCCATTAATCCCCACTTTCCTTGCAGTTTTATAGGTAGCAAAGATTGCCCGCCGATACTTGCGAGAAATGTAAAATAAATAGTGATATAGATTCCTATAAACTTCATGAATGTCCGTGCATCAAACGAAAAAGCTGTGAATTTATTGGATTGTCATGACAATGTCGCATCCTGCTGAATCAAATTCAAGCATACACACGAATTTTAGGTAATGTACCTAGGTTTTGGAAACTGTTCCATATGATTTCAAAAATTCATCCTAATCGGTAACCGATTTTTGCTCAATTCGATTACTTCTCACACAGTGTACTTAACAGCAAAAATGATGACAAGTTGTTGGATTTTACTTAATCCAATAAGATGAACATACACCAAAGCCTTAGCGACTACTTTGATCCTAGGATATTTTCGAATATCAACGACTATTCATGGTAATCTTTTACCGAATCCGATTATCTTTGAGCCTGTTGAATATCCTCCTTTTAATAGATGTTATCACGAAATTTTTTGAATGCAAACAGCCTTTTAATTCAACTATTGCTTAACAATATGGATGCAAGATGAAACAACCAAAAGGTTATGTGGCGGCAGGGCATGAAGATACAGTAAGGGTTGCTGCGGAAGTCCTGAGAGCCGGCGGCAATGCCATTGACGCCTCAATCGCCGCTTTGTTTATGACCTTCTTATCTGAACCTTGTATGAGTTCAGTAGGCGGCGGCGGTTTCGCCAATATCCGACTCGCGGACGGAACCTCTAAAGTTTTGGATTTCTTTTGCCAAACTCCTTCTTCAAAAGGCGAAGGTAGTTCTCTTGACTTTTATCCTTTTACTATTGATTTCGGCGACTCTTCCGAAGAATTTCATATCGGTATGGCTAGCCAGGGTGTACCGGGTACCATCAAAGCTGCTTTCGCCATGCATGAATGGCAAGGAACCATGCCCATGCAAGAACTGGCCTACTTGACGATTAAAGGCTCCAAGGAGGGCGTACCCGTTGATGCATTCCAAGCCATGGATTTCATCATGCTGGAGAAAATGCTTGAAGTCGATCCAAGAAGCCGGGAAATATATTTTCGAAATGGAAAACTACTGGAGAAAGGCGATCTGACATTTATGCCGGCACTAGGAGATTTCCTAGACTTTATCACGCGAGAAGGACCGGATGAATTTTACAAGGGTGAAATCGCTTCTACCATTACTAGGCACAATAAGGAAAGGGGTGGTCTTTTGACCTATGATGATATGGCGGGATACGATACACGGTGGGTGGATCCGATTGAAATCGCCTACAAGGGAAAAACGGTTTTGACCACACCTTACCCAAGTCTGGGAGGAGCCTTGATTGCCGTCGGAATGGGAGAGATGGGAAAAAAGAATGGAACTCATCCATTACATACCGCCCCTTACATTGAAGAAATATATGAATGCTTACATGCTATGAATCTGGCGAAAGCCGATCCCGATCGACTTTTTGAAATCGCTGGGTCTTATGGTAATGTTTCCTTGAATCCCAAATGGGGAAGTACTACCCATTTTAATATCTTGGATGGAAATGGAAATGCAGTCTCTATGACTTTGTCCAATGGGGAAGGGTCAGGATACGTGATTCCGGGTACGGATAATATCATGAATAACATGCTGGGCGAGGCGGCGCTCATGCCGAAAGGATTTTTTAGTTGGAATGAAAAAAGCCGACTCAATTCACTGATGACACCAACACTCGTAGTTGGGGAGAATGGGACGATAGAAACGATTACAGGAACAGGAGGTGCCGGACGAATACCGCTATCCATATTTCAGGTTTTGGATTATTTGTCCTACGGAATCGATGCTCAGGAAGCGGTGGATGCTCCTAGGATGTATCTTTTTGGAAACCATCTGGATATTGAACCTGGATATCAGGATAATCCGAACTTACCCGGAAATGTAATTGTAAAAACTTGGGAAGGAAAAAACATGTTCTTCGGAGGGGTACACACCATCCATAAAACCACAAATGGTTATGTACCGATAGGGGATAGCCGAAGATTTGGTATTGCCGAAACGGTTTACTGATAGAATCAAATATTATACGACTTCAACGATCAAAAATAGGACAAATGGCAAATGAGATGAGTAAGATTTTAATAGTTGATGATGAGGACGATATCCTTGAGTTCGTATCCTACAATCTTCGTAAAGAAGGCTTTACTGTAGAAACTGCCAAAGATGGCGAAACAGCGATTGACAAGGTGGCCAAAATTCAACCTGATTTGGTGATCTTAGATATAATGATGCCCAAACTTGATGGAGTGGAAGTCTGTCGTCAACTGCGCGAAAACAAGGAGAACGATCCCATTCTAATCGCCTTCTTAACTGCTAGAAATGAAGATTATTCCCAAATTGCAGGATTTGATGTCGGGGCGGACGATTACATTACCAAACCGATACGTCCTAGGGTATTGGTAAGCCGGGTCAAAGCCTTATTGAGAAGAGGCGCCAAGACCTCCCAAGCAAAAGACGAATCCGGAAAAGTATTGGTACTAGGCGAATTGTCCATCGACCGGGAAAAATTTGTCGTCAAAAAAGGGGATAGGGAAATTCAATTCGCCAAGAAAGAATTTGAATTGTTAGAACTCCTAGCGAATAAACCGGGCAGGGTATTCAGCAGGGAAGAGATATTCAATAAGGTATGGGGAACCGAAGTCATCGTAGGCAATAGGACGATTGATGTACATATCCGAAAGCTCCGCGAAAAAATCGGCGATCACTATATCAAAACGATAAAGGGGATCGGGTACAAATTTGAATTCTGATGTCTATAAATAAAAATCTCACACCTCGGCAATTGGCCATGTTGGCCGCTTCCGCGATTTCCATCAGCGGCTTTGTTTTGTTTTCTGTTTTATTCTTCCTAGGAAGTTTGAAAATGGAATACTGGGTCATTCTTGTCATGACAGGTGCGATATTTATTATTTCTTATATCGTCGTTATCCAAGCCCTACAACGATACATTTATCGTAAAATCAAAGTCATATATAAAACTATTAGAAAGTCAAAACTTAAACCCGAAGAGAAGACCGGTCGAGTGGATTTGGATGAACACATTATTGATGAAGTCGAAAAAGAAGTGGATGCTTGGGTGGCGATTCAAAACAAAGAAATTGATGACCTAAAAGCCTTGGCGGAATATAGAAGGACTTTCCTGGGAGATATCTCCCACGAATTGAAAACCCCGATCTTTAATATTCAAGGATACCTGCACACGTTATTGGATGGTGGATTATTCGATTCTAACATCAATGAAAAATATTTGATAAAAGCTGCTAAAAATGTCGAACGACTCCATCTAATCATCCAAGATTTAGAGGCCATCGCACGTATGGAAGCCGGAGAATTGGAAATGGATTATTCTTCCTTTAATATCAAAGACCTGGCACTCGATGTTATTGATGATTTTGAAATGAAAGCAATGGCCAAAAATATCGAACTCCGCTTCAAGCAAGGAGCCGATAAGGGATTTATGGTCTGGGCCGACAAGGAGAAAATAAGACAAGTCTTAACCAACCTGGTTTCCAATTCAATCAAATACGGTGTTGCCAATGGGAGAACCCAATTCAGTTTTTATGACATGGATAAGGCCGTTTTAATCGAAGTGGCCGACAACGGAATCGGAATAGACGAAGAAGACTTGAACCGCGTATTCGACAGGTTCTATCGGGTAGATAAAAGTAGGTCGAGGGAACAAGGTGGCACCGGTCTCGGATTGGCAATCGTCAAACACATTATGGAAGCTCATCGCCAACCGATCAATCTGCGCAGCTCTGCAGGCAGTGGATCAACCTTTGGATTTACATTGTCCAAAGAGCCAGAAATGGTGGAAGAATAGGAGGTTAAACCAAGAAAATACAGTCAAAAATCTTAAGTACGAACTCCTTTACCCAATTCAGCCCGGGGAGAAGCAATTGGTTGGTTTCCGATACCATTTTCGCATTTTCAGAAATAGCGATAGTCGGTTCGACAGCCATCATATTGAGAGTGATGAAAGAAGCCAAACTGAGAACCAATAAACAGGTGAAACCAATTTTTTGAATACGAGGATTTTTCATGGTTGGTGTTTTGACACCCTAAAGATAATTAAAAATCCTAAAGGTTGCACCTTATTCAAGGTTTTGAATCGCTACTTCCGTCTTAGAAGCTATTTGAGTTTAGAGTATTAGACGTTCCATGATTCTTTCAAAAAAATACATGGTCGGATTCCTATTATCGGCAACATTTTGGGATGGAAAACGGCAAATAGAATAAATTTCACCCGAAAATTTGCAAGGGAACCAATTAATGCATAACTTAGTTTTAAATTTAAACTAAGTATCGATGGGGACCAACCTCACCATGTTGACAGATTTGTATCAATTGACCATGGCATATGGCTATTGGAAAAACGGAATGGAAAACCATGAAGCTGTTTTCCACTTGTTTTTCAGAAAACATCCTTTCAAGGGCCAATATACGATGGTATCCGGATTAGAACAAGCCATTCAATACCTTGAAAATCTCAAATTCGATTTAGAAGACGTCCGTTACTTGGCTTCCCTTACGGGAAATGACGGATTGCCTTTGTTCGATGAAGGATTTTTGAATTACTTACAACGCTTCAAGTTTTCATGTGATGTCGATGCTATGCCAGAGGGGTCGATCGCATTTCCCCACCAGCCTGTGGTGCGGGTAAAAGGCAACTTGATCCAAGCGCAACTCATCGAAACGGCTTTGCTCAATATCATCAATTTTTCATCCTTGATTTCTACCAAAGCCGCTAGGATTAAATCTGCGGCAGGGGAGGATACCGTCCTAGAGTTCGGACTCCGTAGGGCACAAGGGCCGGACGGTGCCATGATGGCATCCCGTGCCGCCTATGTCGGAGGATGCGATGCCACGAGCAATGTCCTGGCCGGAAAAACATATGGCATTCCCGTCAAGGGAACCCATGCCCACAGTTGGGTACTGTGTTTCGATTCGGAGATGCAGGCCTTCGAAGCTTACGCCGCAGCCATGCCCGCCAATAGTATTTTATTGGTGGATACTTATGATACGGTGGAAGGCGTTCGAAAGGCGGTAGAAATCGGTAATCGGCTCCGTCAAAACGGACATCGACTAGGAGGTGTCCGATTGGATAGCGGTGACTTGGCGGAGTTAAGTATTGCCGCTCGTCGCATTCTGGATGAAGGAGGATTTCCCGACGCCGCTATCGTTGCCAGCAACGATTTGGACGAATACAGAATCAAGGAGCTCAAAGAACGCGGAGCCACGATAAAAGTATGGGGAGTAGGAACCCGTTTGGCGACAGCCTACGACCAACCCGCCCTAGGAGGCGTTTACAAATTGGCGGCCATCAGAGTCCGTGGCGAAGACTGGAAGTTTCGGGTCAAATTGTCCGAACAAGCGATAAAAGTATCCAATCCGGGAGTGCTGAATACATTCAGGATGTCTCGTGACGGTCAACCCATAGGTGATGTGATTTATTCTGAGGAAGGACTAGCGTCCACGACTCGGTTTATCCCCTTCCGGGGAATAGAAACGCCTTTTTCAAAAAATGAGGGAACAGATTTATTAATTCCGATTTTCCGAAAAGGAAATAAAATTTATGACGCCCCTTCCTTGTCGGAAACACGACGATATGGTCGGGAACAATTGGCCTTATTCCAACAGTTGGATAACTATCCGGTCGGTTTGGAATCGGCATTGCACCATACAAAAATTAAAATCATAGAAGGATTTAGTACACTGTAAACTAAATAATATTAAATTTTGAAAACATCTTTTGTCCTGACT
>JAHDCE010000212.1 GCA_020630045.1 Saprospiraceae bacterium
GCACGGAGTTTGAGTTTTTTCACACCCGGAATCGTATTGAATATAAATCCGTCGAAATGATGGCGCACACCGAATGTGAGATAAGCGTCGTTGACATATTCCAAATCATCCATCATGTTGTAAACATGTTTGTTGTAGAGGAAACTACGGTTTCCTTTGTGTACAGTCAATAAAGGATACGGAATACTACCAAAGGTCTTCCCTACTCCGATATCATAGTAAGTCCGTCCGATTTGAGAAGCGATTTTATGATTCAACGATGCGCTGATTTGGTGATAGGCATAATCTCCCCCTAGTAATCCTTTTACCCCTACGGTATAATTGACATCCAAAACAGGAGCGGAAATATCCAGGGCTTCACGTCCGAAACCGCCGTTTCGGCTTACCATCAATTGTCCCATTCCCCAGCGGGTGTGCAAATTGAACTCCATGGCGTTGAAACTGCCTGTCCCTGTCGCTACAGAATCCGGAATGGTGGGATCCAAGGAGAAGGTTTCGGGCCATTCGTATATCGTTTTGTGTTTGGCGGACAATTTATTGGACAGTCCTTTTATCCATTCTTTTTCATAAAATAAATAACCTTCTCGTATTAAGAATAGATTGTCCAACGGTCGGCTTCGCAATAATGACCCTAGGATGTGGTCATGAGTCATGTAAGGATTTTTGAAGTTGTAATCCGACCAATCATAACGATAGTGCCCGCCAATCATGTGCCACTTGTTGTTCTCTCTTTTCAAGTGGAAATTAGCTCCTAGGTGATACTTCCACAATTGGTCTTTTTCACCATAGGCCACATATCCTTCTATCAAAAATTTATCCCTGTATTGTCTAGGGTTGGTTCGGATACCCATCCGATATCGGCGTCCTTCAATGGCATTCCAGCTAAAGAATTGGAAGAAACGACCGAACTCGATCGGTCCGGCATTTAAAAACCCTGTGGAAACGGTTCTACCGAAATATTCGTATGCTTTGTACGCCCGTGTTTCTTTTACTTTTTTTACGGTCGTATAAATATTTTCTTCGGTTTCCGTCAGCTCGACATGGCGGCTTTTTTTCCAGTAATCTTCTGTTCGTTTATATGCCTTATCCGCAACTTCCTCTGCATCGCCCTTGAATAAGGTGTCGTCGTATTTTTTGCCGACTTCAAAATCCCGCATCATGGTCGTTTTGAGTACACGGACAGCTTGCTTCTTTTTGTTTTCGGTAATGTTCATCATTACCTCCATCTGCTCATAATCCTTGAACCATTTACCATCATCCATCGGCATGTAATCCTGTTTGACGGACATTCCCGAAAGGAAGTTGATGTTGATTTGATCCAACACATAAATATCAGTAGACTTGATCGCAGCGGTTTCCTTGTCAATCCAAGCATGACCGGTAAATGCCAGATCCCCTTTTCTCCTAGGAGTGAAATCCAATTTGTAGCAATAACGACCATCAATATTCATACTATCCGCTAGGAAGAACTTATAGGTAATCAATGCGGTTCTTGAAAACGGGCTGGTGAATCCTTTACCCCCCAATTCTATCGTGTTCCGATAAATATCTATTTCCGGAAAGGAATAATCGGCGAAGCCGAATAATTCAACATTGTCGATACCGGAAAACTGGTCTGCCTTGACGATGGTTTTTGTTTTCTTGGGTTTCTTACGATAATAAACATCTGAAATTTTCTCCTTGAGGAGAACCGGAAGATATACTTCTCCCCCATCAGTGGTGTCCAAATTTTCAAAAACGAAATCGAATGGTTTCAATATTTTTCGATCCATGAATTTGTCCTTGACATTGAACAGGTCGAATTCAGTTTTTGAATAATCTTCGTAGTAATAAAAATCGTATGCGGATGCACCGAATTTGTCCTTGTTGCGAACCACGCGGCGATATAGGGCGATAGCGGCGGTATCTTTCTTGACCTTTCGTGTCCGTTCTACCACGACCTCAACCAATTCGGAAGTCTCTGCCGATAATTCAATAATGATGTTCTGCTCTTGCCCCGGATTGATGGTTACGGTTTTACTGTCATAACCCAAGAATGCGGCAGTCACTGAAGTCAGTGACATGTCATCTGTCTCCAAGGTGAATGTACCGTCGAATTCGGCGGTGGTACCAATATATGAATCCGTGAAATAAATATCAGCGAAGCCCATTTCTTCGCCAGTATCCTTGTCTTTTATCAATCCGGTGACGATGGTTTGTTGTGCCCAAGTCAGGGTAGATACCAACAAAATAAAGGTGGTCAGGAGTAGATTCTTGTTTGTATGCATGGTTCTTTCTACGTTCTATCAGTATTTCGACGCAAAGGTACACCTTTGTAACGCCCGAAACCGCCGGAACGATTATTAAAGAAGTGCTTATTAAGGTTAATAAGTGGTTAATTCCCAAGGTTACAACCTTTTCCCCGCCTTATCCGGTTGGAATCCGTCCTTTGTTAATGTAGAAAACGAGCCTAGGGCTTTGGTGTCCGGATAAAAGAAACTATAGGAAACATGGTTTTGATTGACGTAAGTCAATACTAATTGGCCGCCGTCATAACAATATTGTTTTCCTTCTATTATTCGTTCGGTAAAAACGGCCTTGTGATTGTCGATGGAAATCAATTCCAACTCGCCGCCACATTTTAAGGAAGGATATAATACAGCCGCTTTTTTGCCGCCTTCTTCAATTTTGATTTGAATGTCCCATGTGTTATGATTGGCAGCATCGGGCTGGTAGCCGAGTCCGATCCATGTTCCTTCAATCCATTGGTTGTCGGTTGGTTTGTCGGTAATCGGCCCTAGGGATTTGCAGGCCATAAGTCCGATAAAAAGTATGGCCAAGCCAAGGGTGATGCTCAAGTTTTTCATCTGTTTATTTTTAATTGTATCAATGGTCAGATGGAACTTAAGTACCCGGCCAAAAGTAATCAAATAATGCTTTTGTCCGGGTGCTTACCATGATTAAATAATCCTTTCCTAGTGAGTTTAAAAATGATTTAATCATGGACGTTTCATAATCTTTTCTTTTTGTTTTTCATTAATTCGTATTCGCGATAAGCAGATACAGCTTTGGTTTCAAAATCAGCTTGCTTTTTGGCGTCTCCTTTTTCTTCGAAAATTTCAGCAATCTCGAAATAGATCTCCGATTTTTTTAGCCAACCCGCTTCATCAGTTTTTTCTAAATGGGTCAATTCTTCTTGGAGAAGGGCGATGGCTTTATCCGTATCTCCCATTTTCCTTAAGGTTCTTCCTTTATTCAAAACTACCTTAGCGGTAATAGATGATATACTCGGATTTTTTCGGCTCAAAGGAATCATTTTTTCCAGTGCCTTATCGAAATATGAAATTGCGGATTTGAGGTTTCTCTTTCCTCCTGCATCACGCAAAGCATTTCCTATATTATTGTATGCCCCTAGTAGTCCCGCTTCATTTTCCGTTTCCGTAAATCGAGAAATGGCTTCTTTATATTCTTCAACCGCCGCCTCATTATTTGCATTGGCTTCCCAATATTCTCCTAGTGAAAAATGATGCCATGCTTGGTTTTCTTTTTCAAGGTATGGATACAAGGATTCCAATGCTCCTTTCCACGAGTATGCGTTATCCAAATCATCCATTGCCAAGCAAGCACTCATAGAATCACGCAGTATTTTTGATACATTATCTAACCTTGATTCGGTCTGATGTTGAAGTAATTTATTGATATAAGCTTCTTCCGCTATCCCCCATTCCAAGGTCTCAACCAAATGTCGTTCTGTAGTCGGACATCCCGCGTCAATCCAAGTTGCGAATACCTCACTGAATTTCCATGTTTTACCGGCATATTTCCTAGGAGCGATACTTACATATAACAAGAAATCACGAATGTCTTGCCGATTGACATTTTTCATAGCAGAGAACAAATCTGTCCCTTTCATCCGTCCCTTGGTCACCGGCGGAGAATCCATTTGTTCCGCCATGGCTTCGGCTACGAAAGCTGACTCTTTCACCATCGCCTTCATCAACTTGGTCTCCGCAAGACTCGAATAATTCGAAGCCAAATCGGAAAAAGTGAACATGTCCTTTTCTCCATAAACATCTGTCATTCGAATATTTCTTCGAAGGACGTCATAAAGGACATTTTTGTACTTGGGGGCATTTCTCAAATCGGCGGGAATTTCTATCATCGAGACTCCGGAATCGACCCAGTCCGTCCTAGTACCTGAAATACGTATAAGAGCGATCGCTTCCCCTTCGGCGACTTCGGTGATTTCGACCGTTCCGGCAAATTGTTTTCGTGTCCTGTCTTTATCATTATATATCGAATATAGACGACCTTCCGCTCCTTTTCTTATTTCAATATGAACATCATGTTGAATACGAGCGGAGTATTCATTTTCAACACCTTCTTTTTTCAATTTTATTATTTCAAATGGAAAATAAAATTCATTTTGGGCGAAAGCCCCGAATGCGATAAATAAGAAAATAAAAACAAGATTAGATTTCATTTGATATTGGTTTAAGCTCCTTAGGACTTTGGAATAAATACCTCTATTTTATAGCGACCCTTAATGATTAATCGGAGTGAGTCCTTGGCGACGGAAACCGGCTACTTCGAATACACGATATGCCATGTCCTTGCCATTGAACATGCCTACATTCTTGTTATAATCGTTAGTTGCGTATTGAATGGCGCCCAGGAATGCCGTCAAGGAACTGTCATAACTTTTTAGTAATTCAGGTGTAGCTAGTCCTTGCGCCAAGTCCAAGTACGGCTTTTGTAAATTCCTAGCATCGAATTGAGCTGTGATCATGGTCGTTTCCAAGAACAGGAATTGCCGGTTGGGGACATTCTCCGAATCGACGTAAAAACCGAGGTAAGCATGTCCGGGCACCATTACTATAATGGGATCGATGCCCATTCGATACAGTACGGAGGCCATTAAAACCGTTCCGTCGATACAATTCGCTTGTGATGAGACCAATGTTTGGTCAATCGAACGGATGAATTGGTCGCCAACCCTAGGCGTCCGGGAATCACCTGTAATGCTGCTGTATTTGATTCCTCGATTACGCAATGCTTGCCAGACGGCGAACACTTGTAGAAGAACATCTTTTTTGCTCTTGTTCAAGTCTTGTGCCTCTCCTAGATAGCCAACGATTTGATTGACGATGCCCGTCTTCATGACTTCCGGCAATATGACATTGTTGATTTTCGGATGATTTTCGTTGACGAAAGCGGCGAACATGAAATTCTGGTCATGGATTTCGCCGCTTCGATGAACAAAAGCATAAGGACATTGATGGATGGATTCCAAAGTGACCTTTTTGAACTTTTGTTCGTGTAAACGACCATTGATATATAATGTGAATTTCACATTGACCGGACGGGGTTGGGTATTGTTGCCCAAAGCTTGGAAATCGTAATCGATTTCCGGAAAGATCTCTACCGGACGTTGGTTCTGGCTGATGTAAACTTCCAAGGAACTCGGCCGCATGATACCCGGAGCTTCAATGACTAATTTAACGGTTGCTTTCTTTTGAGTCAGGTTTCGGTAAACGATACCCATCTGCCCTTCGGAATCACCATAATATCCGGGAACCCAATTTTGTTGGGGGTTGAGGTGATTCCAGGAATTGGTCGCCCATACATAGGAAGGATATAGTCGATCGTCCATTTCTACGACGGGAACCCAATCCACTAGAGGTTTCAGTATTTGCGCTTGTAGGGAAAAGGTGAAAAACAGGAATGCGATTAAAGCGTGTGCTTTCATTTCATTGGTGCTTTAGCGTGACGAAAAAAGTGCCATTGTTCGGGTCGGAACCAATAAAAATTATCAGGTATTGTGTTTATATCTCTCTCTCGTGTTTATTTGCCGGGCGGCAAAATATGCGCTTAAGTTATCAAGGATATTAGATTAACGCAAATGATTTGGGGAAATTATCATGAGGGCAGAAAAATTTTCAATCCCTGCTTTTGTTCAACACCCAAGTAGTCAAAGGCAAATTATCACCCAAGTGATTCTTGACACCTTGTAGTACCAGTCGACTTCCGTCGAAATAAGCTTGGTATTCTACTAACAGACCTTCGCCGTGTTCATACCAAATTCGACTATCCGTTGTACTTTGAAGGATGGCGTTATCGCAAATATTGGTTTCTATGACCTGTTCGAACGTTTCGGGATCGAATGAACAAAACCGATAATCGGATCTCCCGACTTCATAGGCTTTGATTCCATACTCCTTGATTAAAACAATGGATTTTTTTCGGAAAAAAATTTCTATTTCTTCTTGTAGTTCACAAGAATTGGACAAATCTATTTGTTCTTGGTTCCGATATTTTTCTACAACGAGCCAAGTACCTCCGAGGCGATTTATTTTTATTTTTTTATTGGAATAAGAAACGGTGTTTTTATTTGAAATAAAAGATGGGAAGGGTTCTTTGGGGGAGCAGGATACAAAGGATAATATTGCAATAAGCAAAATGATATTTTTCATAACAAGGAAGACTTACTTCATGATGACGTTTCAAAATAATAAAAATCACCATACAATGCTATCATATCCATGATATCGTATTGTAACTGGGATGCGATTTTTGCAATAGGCTCCCGTTCGGCACAATCCATCGCTTCGGAAAGTCGCATTATCGTACCGTTGATTTGGTCTTTTCTTATTTCAAACTTATCTTCGGGAACATTGAAATAGGAACAATCGTGCTCCAATCCGGAAACGTACATCCAAGAAGCTTCTACAAAATCATGTGACCATTCGAATTCCGACCAATCTACCAAGTCAAGCATCATGTCATTTGCAATATTTGAGAAGATATCAACATCTCGTTTTAGCTCATACCAATCATCTAATGGATAATCAATTTCATGGTCAGACCGAATATCCATTAAGGCACAATTGAGGTCGTCCATAATCCATACTGAACGGGTTTTGTCGCAATTGACCAATGCGGATTTAAGGGCGAGTAATCTATCATCTAAATAATTGGGTGAATATTCGAATTCATCGGGCAGCCATTCTTGGTATTTCATGAAGTTTTTGTGGA
>JAHDCE010000213.1 GCA_020630045.1 Saprospiraceae bacterium
ATTGTATTACGAGGAGTGTGACTTCACGCCTTGGGAAGATTTCAGTGTCGTGCGGGATACGCTTGTCAATTTTAATTTCGATCATACCGCTTTAGAAGATTCATTAGGGTATCCGTATCGGTTTTGGTACAAGAACAAAACCAATATGTATGATTGGCATTTCATACAACCTTGGTTCTTTTGTGATTTGGAAACGGGCTTGGTCGAGCTGGGATCTATCACCGATTCCAACGGGACGAAAAACATCAATTTCGCCCGGATGAAATATTATGATCCCTATGATTATGATGGAGAAAAACCCGGAGGGTATGTTTATATACACACGAATCCGGTGGCTTTCGCCAATATCCAACTATTGGATGAGGTAGGGATGGAATATGCGGGTGGATTGCTTTCCCATCTCCATGAAGGCGATATTTATTGGGATGATTATTCCAAAACAAGACCTAATATCGTAAGACGCCAGAATCAACGCCGCCGCAATGCTCCTGAAATGACGATATCAAGTGATACGCCATTGAAATATATTCTTGAAAGCAAGCCGTTTTCATGGGCTTGGTATTCCTTGGTCGGTTTGGGTATTTTGTATTTGATGTTCCGCGCTAAGCGGAGGCAACGGGTCATTCCGGTTGAAAAGGGAAATAAAAATACTTCATTGGAGTTTATCCATACGATTGGAGCTTTATATTTCAATCAGCAAAACCACAAGAAAATTTGTCGGCAAAAGATGAAAATGTTTTTGGCATTTGTCAGGAACAGGTATCATTTGTCCACAACAAAGTTGGATTCGAAGTTTATCGGTCAACTCTCCGCCAAATCCGGATTGGAAACCGACACGATTACCCGACTTTTCAGGTACTATGAAAATATAAAAACATCGGATTCCATATCTGATGAAACACTTAGGAATTTCCATTCTTCCATGGAGAATTTGTATAACAACTGTAAATAAAGCGAAATGGACGACAACTTGAACAATCCGTTCGACGATGACGATAACAAGCCGGAAGAGCAACCCGAATCAGGGCACAATTTGCCCCCGGTATATGAACAGCCTAAAGAAGAAACAGGCGGTTTTAATTATGGTAATCGACACGTTCCGGAGATAGATAAAATTGCGGAAAGCGTAGACAATATCAAGGACGAAATCCAGAAGGTCATTGTCGGCCAGGATTATAATATCGATTTGATGATTGCCGCTTTGTTTACCGGTGGACACGTTTTGATGGAAGGTGTTCCGGGTATCGCAAAGACATTGACTGCTAAAATGCTATCCCAAACACTGGACGTGAAGTTCGGAAGGATTCAATTCACACCGGATTTAATGCCTTCGGATGTGGTGGGGACGACCATCTTCAATACCAGGGACTCTGAGTTTTCATTCGCTCCCGGACCGGTATTCGCCAATATCGTATTGATTGATGAAATCAACCGCGCACCGGCCAAAACCCAGTCGGCTTTGTTTGAAGTCATGGAAGAAAAGCAAGTGACGGTAGATGGTAAAACACATCCGATGGATTTGCCATTCTTTGTGATGGCGACCCAAAACCCGATTGAGCAAGAAGGAACCTATAAGTTGCCCGAGGCCCAATTGGACCGTTTTTTATTCAAAATTAATTTGAAATATCCTTCCTTGGATGACGAGCAGAAAATCTTGCGTCGATTCAAAGAGGACTTCAATATGAATGTCAGGATGGAAGTTCGTCCGGTCTTCAGCCCCAAGCAAATCATCGAGTGTCGCCGGATCATCGAAAAGGTACACATCAAAGATGAACTGTTGGATTATATCGCTAAAATCGTACATGACACCCGCAATAACGGAGACTTGTTCCTAGGAGCTTCTCCTAGGGCTTCATTGGCGATATTGAAGACGTCAAAAGCGATAGCGGCGATGAATGGTCGTGATTTCGTTACGCCGGATGACATCAAATATGTATCCTATCCGGTATTGAACCACCGTATTATCCTGACACCGGAGCGTGAGATGGAGGGCTACGAGACCGAGGATGTCATCAATGATATTTTAAAACGTATCGAGGTACCTCGATAATTAATGATTTCCCGTAAGGGAACAACCAAACTGAATCGATTTGCTGGATTGGTCCACATATTTTACCGACAAGGAAGTCGTCATATATTTTGTCCTGTTCTTGGTATGCGTTGGCATGTTGGTGCTCTTGTACCGACTGGCTAAAGATGTTTACCTGACCGGTCGGTTTTTTATTCTAGGGGCGATTCCGATTGTTTTATTCGTCGCTGCCTTCTTTTTTGAATTTTTATTTCCGATTGCCCAAGCGGCTTTGGCTTTTCTCGGGGTGCTTGTAGTGGTGGATTTATTCATGTTATTCGCTATAAAGCGAATGATACGAGTTCGCCGTCGGCTCCCGAAAGTTTTTTCTTTAGGAGATGAAAACCCCATTCGGATAACCGTTGAAAACTTGAGTGCCCAACCCTTGTGGATTACCGTGGTGGATGAACTTCCGATACCCATGCAAAAACGGGATTTCGAAGTAAAAATGAGACTCAAGGGAAGCGAAGAAAAAGAAATCAATTATCAGCTACGTCCAAAGGTGCGGGGCGAATATGAATTCGGCAATGTAAATGTGTTCATGAAATCCGCATTGGGAATCATCGAGCGGCGATTCGTTCATGAATATCCGATGACTTTACCGGTTTATCCTTCCTTGATTCAGATGAAAAATCTGGAACTCAAGGCGTTTGATAAAGTGACCCAAGACAGTGGAGGGGTAAAGCGGATGCGAAGGATCGGACACTCCTACGAGTTCGAGCAAATCAAAGAATATGTCCGCGGCGATGATTACCGGAGTATCAACTGGAAAGCGACAAGCCGCAGGAACCAGTTGATGGTGAATCAGTATGAAGATGAACGTGCCCAACAGGTGTACTGTATCATCGACAAGAGTCGAACCATGAAAATGCCCTTCGATGGTTTGAGCTTGATGGATTATGCCGTGAATTCCACTTTGGTGATTACCAATATCGCCTTGAAAAAACATGATCGGGCAGGTATGATGACTTTCTCCGATATCGTCGGTTCGAGTATCAAGGCGGACCGTAGGGCCAATCAATTGAATACCATCCTCCAAACGCTTTATCGAGAAAAAGAAAGGGAGAAGGAAGCCAACTTCGAATTGTTATATCGTGCTGTCCGGAATTTGATTTCCGGCCGGAGTTTGATTTTCTTATTCACCAATTTTGAGAGCATTTATGCCGTAGAAAGGGTCTTGCCCGTTCTTCGTAGAATCAACACGCAGCACTTATTGGTCGTCGTCTTTTTCGAGAATACCGAAATCAAACAGTATGCGGAAAAAGATGCGGATACGGTAGAAGAAATATACCATCAAACCGTCGCACAAAAGTATAGCTTCGAAAAGGAACAAATCGCCTCGAAGCTCAAACAGTATGGTATCCAAACCATCCTTACCAAACCCGAAGATTTATCTATGAACTCCATTAATAAATATTTGGAATTGAAATCTAGGGGGTTGATTTAAATTCTACCCACCCCAAAACAAATAAAACTAGGAAAGCGATTCAACTTTTCATATCTGTTAGGATCAATATCTTTAAGGGTTTCCAACGGACGTGTTTCCACAATGTTTAAGAGCTGTAGTCCAGCCGTGTATATAGGTTCGATACAAGCGGCGAACGGACGTCTGAAACAAGGTACGTCAATAGGATCACCGAAACCTTCCCAAGTGGCGGATACGGGTTCGATGTCAAAATAATTATTACACGGATAATATTGTAAATCGCTGATGGGGTGTTGTACGGAAAAAATGAATTTGCCACCTGGACGTAATACCCTTTTAAATTCACGGAAAACGGGGTGCCAATCTTCAATATAGTGTAATGCCAACGAACTGATGATGATGTCGAACGATTCATCTTCAAGCATTTCTAACGGTTCCGATAAATCATGTATAAAAAACACACCACGTCCTTTGTTCCTGTTTTTTGCAATTTCAATCATGGAAGGACTGATGTCGAAACCAAGGACTTTTGCACCTTTTGCTATGAGTATTTCAGCATATTTACCAGGACCGCATCCGGCGTCCAATATTTTTTTTCCTTGTAAATCATTTGGTAGCAAGCCAAGCAGAGCCGGCCGTTCACAGAATGCATTGTGCGCGTTGTTTTCGATTTTAGAACTGTACCGCTCCGCCATTGAATCATAGGCGCGGATAATGTCTTCCTTATTCATATATTAAATCATGAAAAAGTGAATGGATGGAATCCAAAAGATTGAAATCAAAAGTAAATAATCCCAATATTGCGGTGACTCCAAAAATCGTCGCCCAAAATTTCTTGGGGTTCCTTTTGTAATCATTTCTATATCCGAAATAGAGAAAAGCGACTGCAATAAAAATCCATATTAAATAAGTAAGATACTCCGTCATTTGAATTGCCTTTATTCCGACACCCGCTTGAAAATCCGGACCTCGTCAGTTTCAATATCGATTAATTTCAACATATCGCGACCCATCCGTTTAATTTTGTAGCTACCATAAAGATGTACCAATTCACGGCTCGGTCGCCTGGAATAACTATCATATCTTCCGATAACGCAATACTTGTTGTCCCCATCAATCCAATAACTGGCACCATAGCGTCCACCACTCGGTTTGTAATCAAACAAAACTTGATCCCGCTCATTGAAACGAATGGTGATGGAAGAAGGGAATCCGTCCAAATCCTGCCATGAATTTTCTTGGTACATCCAATCGCCCAACAATGCGTCGCCCTTGCGAACCGGCCTTTCCGTTCTTTTAAATTTGATCAGTCCCGTACCATAAGGAATATTCTCACCATACCAACCCTTACGCCCCAATTTCAATTCCATTTTTATTTCATCCTTTATCGTCAAGAATGGCTTACCTCCATAAAACCCGAGTTTGTAAGAATGGAATCCCGTGTGCCGACCTCCTACGATTTGACATTCCCGCATGCCGTAAAATCGAACTTCCGCCTTTTCCTTTTCCCCACTTTCATTGACGGCATATTCCATTTCAAAGGCATTTTCACGAAGCATTTCCCGGATTTCCATTTCCCGAGCTTTACTCATTTCCCCTTTCGGGAAAAAAATAAATTCTTCATTGACATCGACGCCTTTGACCAACATTTTTTCTTTTTTCAACTTGTATTCCAAATTTACCCAATGGTCGGACAGCCTGGTTTTCATTTTGATTTTCCCATCCGAAATTTTACAAGCATAAGTCATTTTGATTCGCTTACCACGCGACGCCCCCGGATTGACCCAAGAAATGGTCAAAGAATCGGGGTTGGAGAAGTCCCATTCTTGCAAGTAAACGATCCTAGGCCAATGTTTGACTTCGTTTTTTGAAAATCCGATCCATTGTCCTTCAGGATTCGCGGAAGCGACCGTCAGGTAAAATGAAATGAAGGCTAATATTGAAATAAGATATTTCATGATGATTGTGATTGATCCAATAACAAATCCGAATAAGACACCGCAATCAAGTCTTCTTCCTGGATGCCGAAGGCCGCCGTATAATACTTACATTGCTCCAATAATTGTTCTTCCGTCCGTTCATTCGAGCTGTCAATGGCTTCGATTTCGACGAATGTCCCTAGTCCTTTAACGGTGTCGATATGGAATTTGACATTCTCTATATAATAAATTTCCCTTTTTTTGTCAACCACCACCAAGACACCCAAGGAAGCGACAAGGATGGATTTCAAGGAAGAATTCGGCGAAGTTTTGAATAATTGTACCTGACTCAATTTGGGATCGGGTTGATTGCTACGGTCGTATGAGATGATTTTCAATCTTCCCTTCCCTCAATTTGAGCCTCCCGTGATTCACCTTGAAATAAGTATCGATTTGATGGTCTTCACCTTTGAATTCCGCATGTTGTTTCAATAGATATTTTCGTACCTGAGTATGTCGGCTTGACTTCGCTTTAATTTCAATTATCTTGTGCATTTTGTAAAAATAAATCATGTATTTCAATAAAAAATATTTCCTCATTTTTTTATCCTTACTCGCAGTAGAAATCCTGATTGCATTATTCGTGAAGGATAGAATCATCAGACCCTTCGTCGGTGATTTTCTAGTGGTCATATTAATGTACACTTTCGTGAAATCATGGTGGAACACACGCCCGGTCGTGGCCGGAATAGCCGTATTATTATTTTCCTATTTCGTAGAAACCCTCCAATATTTCCAAGTGGTGGATCTGCTTGGTTTGAGAGACAATAAATTTTGGTCGACCATCATCGGAATAACCTTCGATTGGCGGGATATATTAGCCTACACTTTAGGTATTTTATGCGTTCTGTTAGTAGAAAAATTAACAAAAAAATGAAGTCGGTTTTTTATGGGGCTTGGTACCTGATACTCTTCTTGTTTTTGAGTGGTTGTACAGAGTCGAAAATGATATGGTACAACAAGCCTTCACCAAAGGATATAGAGATATTTTATAAGAAAGAAATACCTGCCTCCGAGCATCCGCAAAATCCCTTCGTCTATGCACCGGATTCCAATCTTCCGCCTGTCGGCGAATGGGTACAAAATGAAATAAAGGATTCATCCGCTACTTGGGATTCTTTTTTACCGGATCATAAAACAACGGCTTTTATCGTCATGCGGAACGATACGATTTTGTATGAAAATTATTTTAAACCACTAGCAGAAGATCAAGCCCATATTGTTTTTTCTATTACCAAAGTATTTGTTACCTCGCTAGTAGCCATCGCTATTGAAGAAGGATATATTAAAAACCTTGAACAGCATGTTTCCGAGTTTTTGCCCGCTTTCGCGGAAGGGGAGAAATCAAAAATAAAACTCAGGCACCTCCTTCAAATGACATCAGGTGTAAATCATGACGATTACCGAGAAATCATGCGTAGCGCTCGATTGTATTATGGAAATGACTTGTCCGATTTTGTTGATGAATTGGAAATGTCTCATGCACCGGGAGAGCATTTCGCGTATAAG